>NZ_JBICKW010000060.1:0-128494 GCF_043104645.1 Delftia sp. WSY_12 | reverse complement strand
AGTGCATAACACGCTCTAGGCAGCCGGGCCTGCCGACTCAGTTTCGTCTAAGAAACCGGCGCCAGACTGGTCCCTGCGCCGACAAGGGCACGCGGCCGGCCCCGCCGAAGATGGGCACCGGCCTGTTTCATCCACTCTCCAGGAAAGACTCACCATGCAACTCAAGGACAAGGTCGCCTTCATCACCGGCTCGGCCGGCGGCATCGGCAAGGAGATCGCCACGCTGTTCGCCAGCGAGGGCGCGCGCATCGTCATTGCCGACCTCAACAAGGAGGCAGCCGACGCCACGGCGGCCGAGCTGCGCGCCACGGGAGCGCAGGCCATGGGCGTGGCCGTGGACGTGACCGACGAGGCCCAGGTCAACGCCTCGGTCGAGGAGGCCGCCCGGGCCTTCGGCGGCATCGACATCCTGGTCAGCAATGCCGGGATACAGATCGTGCATCCGGTGGAGGAATTCAGCTTTGCCGACTGGAAGAAGATGCTGGCCATCCACCTGGACGGCGCCTTCCTCACCACGCGCGCCTGCCTCAAGCACATGTATGCGCAGGGCCGCGGCGGCAGCGTGATCTACATGGGATCGGTGCACTCCAAGGAGGCCTCGCTGCTCAAGGCGCCCTATGTCACGGCCAAGCACGGCCTGATCGGGCTGGCCAAGACCGTGGCCAAGGAAGGCGCCAAGCACGGCGTGCGCGCCAATGTGATCTGCCCGGGCTTCGTGCGCACGCCGCTGGTGGACAAGCAGATTCCCGAGCAGGCCCGCACGCTGGGCATCAGCGAGGACGAGGTCATCAAGAACGTGATGCTCAAGGAAACCGTGGACGGCGAGTTCACCACCACCGAGGACGTGGCCCGCGTGGCCCTGCTGTTCGCGGGCTTCCCCAGCAATGCGCTGACCGGCCAGTCGCTGGTGGTCAGCCACGGCTGGTTCATGCAGTAAGTCGCCAGTCGGCCACTCAATCGGCCTTCAATCGGCCTTCAGGCCCAGCGCCCGGGTCACGGCCGCATAGCGGTCGATGTCGGCCGCGATCAGCGCCTGGAATTGGCCCGGTGTCTGCCGCGCCAGGGTGTAGCCCTGGTCGCGCAAGCCAGCGCTGACGGCGGGATCGGCCAGCGCCTGCTCCAGCGTGTCATGCAATGCCTGCACCGTGGCCCGGGGCGTGGCGGCAGGTGCCAGCAGGCCGTGCCACTGCTCCACCGCAAAGCCCGGCAGGCCGCGCTCGGCCACCGTGGGAACGCTGGCCAGCTGCGGCAGTCGCTGCGGCGCCGTGACGGCCAGGGCGCGCACGCGGCCTGCAGCGATCATGGCCGCAGCACTGCTGGCCGTGACCATGCCCGCCGCCACCTGGCCTGCCGCCACGGCCGTGATGGCCGGGCCGCAGCCCTTGTAGGGCACATGCTGGACAAATCGCTTCGCGTCGCGGGCCAGCATCTCGCCGGCCAGGTGCTGGGGCGTGCCGTTGCCGCAGGAGGCGAACAGCAGCGGCCGGTCCTGGCGCGCCTGGGCCAGCGCATCCTCCAGCGTCTGCAGCGCGCTGTCCGCAGGCACGACCAGCACCGAGGCGATGGAGCCGGCGTTGAACACCGCCGTGAAGTCCTTGCGCGGGTCGAAATCCAGGCGTTCGTAGACCCCGGGGTTGATGGCGAACGAGCTGTTGGCCATCAGCAAGGTGCTGCCGTCCGCTGCGGCCTGGGCCACGGCATGGGCGCCGATGTTGCCGCTGGCGCCGGGACGGTTATCCACCACCACGGGCTGGCCCAGGCGCTGCTGCAGCTGCTCGCCCAGGCGCCGCGCCAGCAGGTCCGTGCCGCCACCCGGCGGAAACGTCACGACGATGGTGATGGGCCGCTCCAAGCGCGTGCCGGCCTTGCCCGGCGCCGCCAGCCACAGCCCCGATGCGCCCGCCAGCAGCGCGCAGGCCGCCAGCGTCCAGAGTCTCCGTCGCTTCAAGGTACACCCTTCAAAAAACATGGCAACTGCTCCACTGGGCTAGGTGCAAAAAACCGGCGCAGCCCAACTCAGGGACACCGAGCAAGGGCCTAAGCCGGCCGCGCCGCCCCGCAGCCAGGGTGTCGCCGGTTGCCCGGACGCCCCCCTCCCGCGCAGCGAGAGAGGGCGCCGTGCACACGGGGGAAGCCGCGCAGCGGCTCAGGGGGTGCCTCATTTCAGGTGTCAAGGCCGATGTCGAGAACCCGGGCGCTGTGCGTGATCCAGCCCACGGCGATCTGGTCCACGCCGGTCTCGGCCACGGCGCGCGCCGTCTCGGGCGTGATGCGGCCCGAGGCTTCGGTCACCGCGCGCCCGCGCGCCATGGAGACGGCCGTGCGCAGCGTGTCCAGGTCCATGTTGTCCAGCAGCACCACTTCCACGCCCAGCGACAGCGCCACCTCCAGCTGCTCCAGCGTGTCCACCTCCAGCTGGATCTGCACCATGTGGCCCACGCCTGCGCGCGCCCGGGCCAGGGCTTCTGCCACGCCGCCGGCCAGCGCGATGTGGTTGTCCTTGATCAGCACGGCATCGTCCAGGCCGAAGCGGTGGTTGCTGCCGCCGCCCACGCGCACGGCGTACTTCTGCAGCGCGCGCAGGCCCGGCATGGTCTTGCGCGTGCAGGTCACGCGTGCACCCGTGTCGGCGATGGCCCGCGCGATCGATGCCGTGGCCGTGGCCACGCCGCTCAGGTGGCACAGGTAGTTGAGCGCCACGCGCTCGGCGGTGAGGATGGCGCGCGCGCTGCCGTGGATGCGCGCGATCTCCTGGCCGGGCGCCAGTTCGCTGCCATCGCGCAGCACCGGCTCGAAACGCGACTGCGCATCCAGCGCACGGAACGCCAGCCGCGCCATGTCCAGCCCGGCCAGCACGCCCTCCTGGCGCGCCACCAGGCGCAGTTCGGCCTGCGCGTCCGCAGGGACGATGGCATCCGTGGTCAGGTCGCCCGCGCGGCCCAGGTCTTCCAGCAGGGCCGAGCGCACCAGCGGCTCCAGCATCAGGTCGGGCAGCGGCGGCACAGGCAGGCGGGCACTGAGGGCATTGGCAGTATTAATGCTCATTTTGAGTATATGTAGGTCAAAAAAATGTGGCGCGCGGCCTTGCGGGCTTGAGCGAGGAACTTATGCTAGATACGAGCATAAGTACTGTCAAGCCATTGTCACAATCGGGCAAGTGCCGTGCAGTTCAGGGAGAACCGTCGATGCCCTTGGCCAGGGGCAGCTTGCTGCCGGAGATGGCCCGCTCCAGCAGCACATCGCTGCGAAAGCGGAACAGCTTGGCGGGCCGGCCCGCCGAGCCCACCGTGAGCTGGCCGGTCTCCTCGACCAGATCCTGCTGCTCGATCAGGCGGCGGAAGTTCTGCTTGTGCAGCCCGCGCCCGGCCAGCGCCTCCACCGTCTGCTGCAGCTGCAGCAGCGTGAACTCGGGCGGCATCAGCTCGAACACCACGGGCCGGTACTTGATCTTGGCGCGCAGCCGCGCCATGCCCGTGGCCAGGATGCGGCGGTGGTCGTGGTGCATGGCCTCGCCGGGCAGCATGGCGGCCGCGCCATGGACGCGGTGGGCCGCCTCCTGCACCAGTCCGGCCTCGTACAGCAGCTCGTAGCGCTGCAGCACCATGTCCTCGTTCCAGGGCCCGCCGTCCAGGCCGAAGGCGATGTCCGCGCGCTGGCGCCGCAGCGCACGCTGGGCGCCGCGCGCCTCGGCCATCCAGGCATGCAGGCGCGGAGCGATGTGGGAGCGCAGCAGGGCCGGCTCGCCGCCGCGCCAGTCTTCCCAGGGAAAGTAGCGGTACCAGTCCTGCCAGACGGCCTGCCCCGCGCTGCGGTCCGCGGATTCGCGCGTCAGCCCCAGGTAGCTGACCGAGATCACGCGCGCCCCGCTGGCATCGGTGCGATCGCCATCGGCAAAGGTGTAGAGCTGCTCCATGTAGCCCAGCGGGTGATGGGTCTGCTCCTCCACCCAGGCGCGCAGGCCGGCCTGCAGCGAGCGATGCCCCACCTCGAACGGCCCCGCCGGCAGCAACTGCCCGTCCGCCGTGGTCAGCACGCGCGGCGTGCCCTGGGTCACCGCCGCCAGCACGGCAACGAGTTCGGCATGGATGGGAGAGGCTGCGGGACTGGTGGGGTGGGGCACGAAGTTGAGGGAGGTCGGTTGGCGGGATGGGTGATTATGGTGGGTTGCAGGGGCGGGGTTGCCCGCGTTCAGGCATGGCGGTCCAAGCTTCCGATGTGCTGGTCCACCATGGCCTTGGCCTGTCCCAGGCTACAGCCATGCTCACTCTGGCAGGCCCTGATGGCCGCCATCTTCTGCAGGGGATCGGCGGCAAGGGTGCGCCAGTCGATCTTTGCGGGCTCTGGCACCAGGCCGGGCTGCGTGCTGCCCTCGTCCGATGAACACACTTCCCAGCGCGCCACGACGGGAAAGGAAAGGTCCACGGCGGGCAGCCGGTCCAGTTCGGCCGCCAGTTCATCCTTTGAAATCAATGAAGCCACCTGGCAAACACGCGCCCGGGGCCCGTCGCGCCAAGGCCTGATCTCCAAGGGACGCCGGCAGAAATCCTGCAGATAGCCACCCAACTCCTGCGTCATGAAGCGCGTGGTCTGTGCGACATCGGCCCGCAACAATTGCAAAGCCTCCGGCTGCGAGAAGTCATCCAGCTGATCGCTCAGGTCCGCAAAGGCCTGCAGAAATCCCGCGCAGACAAAGTCATCGAAGCAGGCGTGCGAAAGACTGCTGGCCTCGTCATCGTGCAACACCAGCGCCACGCCCACGCCATGCGTGTCCAGCGGCGTCAGGCACCAGGCATCGCCGGCGCCCGACTGGGCGAATGGCAAAAAGCGCCTGCCGTTCTGCGCGGAAGGATTGAGCCAGCCCTCGATGATTTCCCGGCTGGCTTCGGCGTCTATCCATTCGAAGTCCTGCCAACTCATGAACAAGGGCGGGTCCTGCAGGCAGCGCTGGCGCCAGGTATCAGCCCAATCCGGGCCATAGTGGGTCTTTCCCGATGCCAGAAATTCCTTCAACAGTGGCGGCAAGGCAATGCCGGTCTGGGTGGAGAGCGTTTCGTAGTCGATCATCGGGTTCATCCCACATCCATATGCAGCCTATGCTCGCCGCAACGCACGCACCGGAAAAGGCAGCCTGAAATCATGCCGTCCTTGGACATCCGCTCCAGCATCCACTGGGCACCCTTTTTGTAGATGCCTTCCATGTCGGGCAGGACTTCAGCAAGGAAAGGCTCTACGGTCTGCCTGTCGGCGTGACCCAGGAAGACACAGGGCTCGTTGCAGTGCGTGAGCCACACGGGCTGCTGCCAGGCCCTGTAGCCGGGCGTGCGCAGCGCTACTTCCAGCAGCAGCTCCCTGGCGATGGCGGGCTCCGGGTCTGCCGGATCAGGCGACACGCCTTCGATATCGGTGTATCCCACAAGTTCGCCGTCGTATGTCTCGCAAGCCTGCCCGCTGGCAATGCACCAGGGACACAGGTAGTCGGGGCTTTGCTGGCTGTAGAACGGGCCTTCGTACTTGAGGCTGCGCCTCTTTCCGCAGCATGAGCACACACCGTCTTCT
Source organism: Delftia sp. WSY_12 (assembly GCF_043104645.1). Classification (NCBI taxonomy): domain Bacteria; kingdom Pseudomonadati; phylum Pseudomonadota; class Betaproteobacteria; order Burkholderiales; family Comamonadaceae; genus Delftia; species Delftia sp. WSY_12. Next base: position 122,938 of record NZ_JBICKW010000060.1, on the reverse strand, counting down.
TGCTCGAAGACGGTTTCGTAGGCGCCGGGATGGAATCTGAAATGCGGGCGTTCCATTTCAAGGTCTCTCTTTCCCCAATGGAAAGGCGCCATTGTCCATGGCGGCTCAGCGCGTGGAAATGAAACGTTCCTGGCAAGAAAAAACCGCGCAAAGCGCGGTTTTTCCGAGAAGCGCGGGAGCTTCTTCAGCAGCCCCGCTGCAGCATGTGCCGCCTCAGACGTTGAACAGGAAGTTCATCACGTCGCCATCCTTGACGACATATTCCTTGCCTTCGGCGCGCATCTTGCCCGCGTCCTTGGCGCCTTGCTCGCCCTTGAAGGCGATGAAGTCGTCGAAGGCGATGGTCTGGGCGCGGATGAAGCCCCGCTCGAAGTCGCCGTGGATGACGCCTGCGGCCTGGGGGGCGGTGTCGCCGACCTTGATGGTCCAGGCGCGCACTTCCTTGACGCCGGCCGTGAAGTAGGTCTGCAGGCCCAGCAGGCCGAAGCCGGCGCGGATCAGGCGGTTCAGGCCCGGTTCTTCCAGGCCCAGTTCCTGCAGGAACATGTCGCGGTCCTCGTCGCTCATCTCGGCCATTTCAGCCTCGATCTTGGCGCAGATGGCCACGACGGGAGCGCCCTGCGCCTCGGCATAGGCCTTGAGGCTGTCGAGCAGCGGGTTGTTCTCGAAGCCGTCTTCGCTGACGTTGCCCACGAACATGGCGGGCTTGGCGGTGATCAGGCAGAACTGCTTGAGCAGGGGCGCGTCTTCCTTGGAGACGGGCACCGTGCGTGCGGGCTTGCCCTGGTCCAGCGCAGCCTGGATGGGGGTCAGCAGCGCCACCAGCTTGGCCGCTTCCTTGTCGTTGCCCGACTTGGCGGCCTTGCTGTAGCGGTTCAGCGCCTTCTCGACGGTGGCCAGGTCGGCCAGGCACAGCTCGGTCTGGATGACCTCGATGTCGGCGATGGGGTCCACCTTGTTGGCCACGTGGATGACGTTCGGGTCTTCGAAGCAGCGCACCACGTTGACGATGGCGTCGGTCTCGCGGATGTGGGCCAGGAACTGGTTGCCCAGGCCTTCACCCTTGGAGGCGCCAGCCACCAGGCCGGCGATGTCCACGAATTCGACGATGGCCGGGACGATGCGCTCGGGCGTGATGATGTCGGCCAGCTTCTGCAGGCGCGGATCGGGCACTTCCACCACGCCGGTGTTCGGTTCGATGGTGCAGAAGGGATAGTTCTCGGCGGCGATGCCGGCCTTCGTCAGCGCGTTGAAGAGAGTGGACTTGCCCACATTGGGCAGGCCCACGATGCCGCATTTGAGGCTCATGGCAGGGCTTTCTACAGGGATTCTGGGGACAAACCCCGCATTTTAGTCAACCGGGCATTTCCTGTCGTTTCAGGCGAACTGCCAGTCGCCGGCCACGGACTGGCCAACAGCCAGTTCAGCCCCGTCGTGCAGGCCTTCCAGCACGGCATTCATGCCGAAGGTGATGGCACCATCGACACGGTCGTCCTGGCGGTAGGCACGGATGGCATCACCCACGGCGGTGCCCTGCACGGCCGTGACGGGGTCGATGTCGGGAATGGGGCAGCGTGTGCAGGGCTTGGCCATGCGCAGCCGCAGGCCCCGGGCATCGAGCACGTCGAACCCGTCGACCCGGTCCTCGTCGTGGGCCTCAAGGCCCTCGATCACGATGTTCGGTCGGAAGCGGCGGGCATCGACGGCGGGCTGGCCGGCGGCCTGCAGGCGCTGGTTGAGCTCATCCACGGCCGCCTGGCTCAGCACCAGCAGCGGGTAGCCGTCCGCAAAGTGCACGGGCGCGGCCTCGCCGCCTGTCCAGCGCTCGCTGGTGCGGCGCGGCGCGGCCGGGTCGAAACGCACCAGGGCGCAATCCGCGCCCAGGGCCTGGGTCAGCCAGCGCGCTGCCTCCGGCCCCATGTCCCAGGCCTGGACCCCATCCGACCAGACGCGCGCCTGGCGCACCGGGCCCGTGGCCTGCAGCGGGATGCGCAGGGGCGGGAGCTGGGGGAAATGCAGGACCAGGTGGCCGGCCTCCAGCTCGGGGCGTATCCAGGCCATGCGCGGATGGTCGCGCTGGGTCAGGAATTCGCCCTGCGCATCGACCACCATCCAGTGGCGGTCCCAGGCCAGGCCGGTGGCGCCGACGCCGCTGCTTTGCAGCGCGATGCCCGCGCAGGATTTGACGGGATATACCCACAACTGGGCAATGCGGCCCTGCACGTCTCTTTCTTGGTCAAACATCGGATAGCTCTTTTTGGGGAAATCTGGAGTGTGTATGCCATCCATGGCGCGAATGGCGCCATGCGATGGGCGGCAATATGCCAGATGGCGACGCAGGCTGCGGCACATCACGCCAAAGCCGGAGTTTGCGCCAGTTGGAATCCCCGGCATGGCCCGGACTCCTACAATGCCGGCCATGGCGCAAACCTTTGATGTATGTATACGCGGGGCCGGCATCGCAGGCCGGACCCTGGCTCTCCTGCTGGCCCGGGAACGGCTGCGCGTGGCCCTGGTGGTGGCCGCTCCCGCCGGCAACGCGCCCGATGTGCGCGCCTACGCGCTCAATGCCAGCGCACGCGGCCTGCTGGACAGCCTGCGCTGCTGGCCGGACGACGAGCACGCCACGCCCGTGACGCAGATGGAAGTCTTTGGCGACCTGGACGGCCACGTGCTGTTCGACGCTGCCCGCCAGGACGTCGACGCCCTGACCTGGATCGTCGATGTGCCCGCGCTGGAGCAGCGCCTGGCCGAGGCCGTGCGCTACCAGCCCATGGTCGAGGTGGTGCACCAGCCCGTGGCCGCGCCGCTGACGGCCATCTGCGAAGGCCGTGCCAGCCGCACGCGCAGCGAGTTCGGCGTGGACTTCGCCGTCACGCCCTATGCACAGCACGCCATCGCCACCCGGCTGCACTGCGAGCTGCCGCACGGCCAGGTGGCGCGCCAGTGGTTCACGCCCGAAGGCATCCTGGCCCTGCTTCCGCTGGAAGGTCCCCAAGGCCACAGCGTGGCCGTGGTCTGGTCCATTGCGCGCGAGCTGGCCGATGGCTGGCTGGCCGCCGACACGCAGGATTTCACGGCGCGGCTGGAAGCCATCAGCCAGGGCGCACTGGGCCGGCTGGAGCTGAGCGCACCGCGCATGGCCTGGCCGCTGCAGCAGGCCGTGGCCGACCACTGGTGCGGCTCCATGCCTGACGGCGATGCACGCTCGGCCCGCAGCTGGGTGCTGGTGGGCGACGCGGCCCACAACGTGCACCCGCTGGCAGGCCAGGGCCTGAACCTGGGCCTGGGCGATGTGCAGGCCCTGGCCCGCGTGCTGCAGGAGCGCGGCTACTGGCGCAGCACGGGCGATCTGCGCCTGTTGCGCCGATACGAACGCGAGCGCAAGGCCGCGCTGGCGCCCATGGGCCTGGCCATGGACGGGCTGCAGCAGCTGTTCAGCCGACCGGAGGTGCCGGTGCAGATGCTGCGCAACTGGGGCATGAAGGGCTTCGAGCGCTTCGGCCCGCTCAAGGACTGGATGGCGCGCCAGGCCATGGGCCTGGACCCGCGCAGCGGCGCCTGAGCCCGGCATGCAGGAATGCTTGCCGTTGAACCCTTTGCCGATTTGCGACTCGTACCCGTGCTCCGTGGCGCACTGCGCTGCGCACTCCCCCTCAACCACGGCGCGGCCGGCCTGAACGCGGCCCCGCCCACCTCCGCATTGCCATGAAACTCTTCGCCTGCCTGCTGACGGCTGCCAGCCTGACCTGGAGCCTCGGTGTTCACGCCCAGGACGCCAACCTGCGCAAGACGCTGACCGAGCGCATTCCCCAGCTCGAAAAGATCGACGAAATCCGCCCCACACCCATGTCCGGCCTGTTCGAGGTGCGCATCGGCACGGATCTGTTCTACACGGACGCCAAGGGCAACTACCTGATCCAGGGCGAGCTGATCGACACCAAGGCACGCCGCAACCTCACCGAAGACCGCATGAACCAGCTGACGGCGGTGGACTTCAAGCAGTTGCCGCTCAAGGACGCCGTGACCATCGTCCACGGCAAGGGCGAACGCAAGATGGCCGTGTTCGAGGACCCCAACTGCGGCTACTGCAAGCGCTTCGAACGCGACCTGCAGAACGTGGACAACGTCACCATCTACCTGTTCCTGTACCCCATCCTGAGCCCCGATTCGGCCGAGAAATCGCGCAACATCTGGTGCGCCAAGGACCAGGCCGGTGCATGGGCCGACCACATGCTGCGCGACAAGGTACCGGCCGCTGCCCAATGCGACACCTCGGCCGTGCAGCGCAACCTGGCCTTCGGCCGCAAGTACAAGATCACGGGAACGCCCACCGTCATCTTCACCAACAACACCCGAGTGCCTGGCGCCATCAGCGCCCAGGAAGTCGAGAAGAACCTGGCCGCAGCCGCAGCCGCGCGCTGATCGCCGCCTCGCGGGCCCTATGCCGGGCCCGCCCCTCTGATTCCCCTTGGCCGGAGCTTCCCGGCTCCAGCCCGCCGCAGCGGGCCCGGGCAGCCTCCAGGCCACACCTGCAGGAGCCCGAATGACCTCTCCCCTCGCCGCCACCGCCGCTGCCACTGCCGCTGCGGACATCCACTACCGCGTGCAGGCCCTTGATGTGGACGCGCACCTGTTCAGCGTGCAGCTGCACATCGCCCGCCCGGCCGCCGGCCAGACCCTGTCGTTGCCGGTCTGGATTCCCGGCAGCTATCTGGTGCGGGAGTTCTCCAAGAACCTCCAGGACCTGTCTGCCGAGCAGGACGGCCGTCCCGTCGCGCTGGCCCAGCAGGGCAAGAACCTCTGGCAGGCCGACTGCGCAGCCGGCGTGCCGCTGGTGCTCAGCTACCAGTTCTGCGCCTACGACAGCTCGGTGCGCACGGCCTGGCTGGACCGCCGCCGCGGCTTCTTCAACGGCACCAGCCTGTGCCTGCGCGTGCACGGCCAGGAAGACACGCCGCATACGCTGCAGCTGCTTGCATCGGACGCCACGGCATCGTGGCAGGTGGCCACCGGCCTGGACGCCGTGGACGCCGATGCGCGCGGCTGGGGCCTGTACCGCGCTGCCCACTACGACGAACTGGTGGACTGCCCCGTGGAGATGGGCAGCTTCTGGCGTGGCGACTTCGTGGCCGCGGGCGTGCCCCACAGCTTCGTCGTTGCGGGCGCCGCGCCCAGCTTCGACGGCGCGCGCCTGGTTGCCGATGCACGCAGGATCTGCGAGACCGTGCTGGCCTTCTGGCACGGTACGGGCGAGCAGGCCACGCCCGCGCCCATGCAGCGCTATGTGTTCATGCTCAACGTGGTCGATGACGGCTATGGGGGCCTGGAGCACCGCAACTCCACGGCCCTGATCTGCGGCCGGCGCGACCTGCCGCGCGTGGGCGAGCGCAAGGCCGCCGAGGGCTACACCACCTTGCTGGGCCTGATCAGCCACGAGTACTTCCACACCTGGAACGTCAAGCGCCTGCGCCCCGCAGAATTCGCACGCTACGACTACGGGCAGGAGAACTACACCGAGCTGCTGTGGTTCTTCGAAGGCTTCACCAGCTACTACGACGACCTGCTGCTGCGCCGCGCCGGCCTGATCGACAACGCCCAGTACCTCAAGCTGGTCACGCGCACCATCAACCAGGTGCTGCAGACACCGGGCCGCCGCCTGCAGTCCGTGGCCCAGGCCAGCTATGACGCCTGGGTCAAGTACTACCGCCAGGACGAGAACACGCCCAACCAGACCGTCAGCTACTACACCAAGGGCTGCCTGGTCGCGCTGGCCCTGGACCTGCAACTGCGCCGCGAAGGCCGCAGCACGCTGGACGACGTGATGCGCGCGCTGTGGCAGCGCTGCCAGGGCGGCCCCATGCGCGAGGCCGATGTGCTGGCCGTGCTGCAGGAGCTGGGCGGGCGCAGCTTCGCCCCCGAGATCACGCAATGGGTGCACGGCACCGACGACCTGCCGCTGGCCGAGCTGCTGGCCGCCCAGGGCGTGCAGGCCAAGGCCGAACCAGCGCAGACTGCCCAGCGGCTGGGCCTGCGCGTACAGGAAAGCCAGGGCATCACCGTCAAGACCGTGCTGCGCGGCAGCCTGGCCGAGCGCGCAGGCTTCATGGCGGGCGACGAATGGCTGGCCATCGAGCTGCCCACCGGGGCCGAGGATGCACAGCCCGCACGCTGGCGCATCACCCGCCTGGACGATGTGGCGCTGTACGCAGGCACGGCGCTGGAGATCGTGGCCTGGGTGGCCCGCGACCGCCAGATCCTGGCCTTCACCCTGCCCTGGGGCTCGGCCCTGCTGAGCGAGGCCGCCATGGTCGAGAAAACGGACAACGGCGATGCAAAAGCTGCCATCTCCAGCGCTCCACAGCTCCCGTCTCCCAGCAACCTCGCCCTGGAAATCACCGACGAAGAGGCCGTGGGACGCTGGCTGGGCGGCCGCGCCGACAGCCCGCAGGCTCCCGGCACGCCGTGAAACGCGGTGCAGGCGCGCACATGCACACACGCGCACCCGCGCCCCTGGCCGGTTATTCTTGAGCATCACGACGACAACCCCAGCAGGAGACTCCCTTGGCCTACGAAATGATTGAAGTTCGCGTCGAAGCCGACAAGGTCGGCATCATCACGCTCAACCGCCCCAAGCAGCTCAACGCGCTCAACGACCAGCTCATGAACGAGCTGGGCCAGGCCCTGCAGGCCTTTGATGCCGATGAGGCCATCGGCTGCATGATCATCACCGGCAGCGAGAAAGCCTTTGCGGCCGGCGCCGATATCGGCGCCATGGCCAAGTACAGCTTTGCCGACGCCTACAAGGGCGACTACATCACGCGCAACTGGGAGACCATCCGCAGCATCCGCAAGCCCGTGATCGCCGCCGTCAGCGGCTTTGCCCTGGGCGGCGGCTGCGAGCTGGCCATGATGTGCGACTTCATCATCGCCGCCGACAACGCGAAGTTCGGCCAGCCGGAAATCAAGCTGGGCGTCATCCCCGGCGCCGGCGGCACGCAGCGCCTGCCGCGCGCCGTGGGCAAGTCCAAGGCCATGGACATGGCCCTCACGGCCCGCATGATGGACGCCACCGAGGCCGAGCGCGCCGGTCTGGTCAGCCGCGTCGTGCCCTTCGACAAGCTCATGGACGAAGCCCTGGGCGCCGCCATCATCATCAGCGGCTTCTCGCAGATCGCCGTCATGGCGGCCAAGGAATCGGTGAACCGCGCCTTCGAGGGCTCGCTGGCCGACGGCGTCATGTTCGAGCGCCGCCTGTTCCACGCGCTGTTCGCCACCCAGGACCAGAAGGAAGGCATGGACGCCTTCGTCAACAAGCGCCCCGCAAACTTCAAACATCTCTGAACCTGCTGAAAGACACGCTACAATGCGCGTCTTCCGGCAAGGCACTGCAGGCCTCTCGCAAAGAAATTTCGAGAAATTTGCACAACTTCCCGGATCGACCAAAAATTCTGCATATAATTTAGGTCTTACGGCGCTTTAGCTCAGTCGGTTAGAGCGATGGAATCATAATCCACAGGTCCGCGGTTCGAATCCGTGAAGCGCCACCAAACAAAGAAAAGGGTCTACGTGCAAACGTAGACCCTTTTTTCTTGCCCATCGCCGTCCGCGCCGGACAACTGCGACGACACGCCCTCTTGCCCCCGGTCAGCAGCGCATCCCGGGATGCCTGCCGCCAGCCAGCAACGCGGGATGAACAACATTTCTTTCGGCACTTGCACCAGCCCAGCCAGGCCCCACGCAACTGCGTGGCTCGGCGGTCGCTGCAAGCACAACCTGTGCTGCGCTGCACTCTCCCCAAAAATCAGAAAAATCCTAGAAATATGGATTCACTGTGATTTCCAACGGAAAAACATGCCAGGCACTCGTATTTTTCGAGCAACGCGAAAAATCCATCGGACTATTCCCAGAAATCAGAAAATATCACTAAGACCATTCCTAGTCACAAAATTTACTGCCTTTGTGCGGCACGCATTAATTTGATCTAATCTCAATGCAGTCTTTTGCTGCTTTTTCAAGGAGTTTTTCAATGGCAGAAATCGGCACACTCGCCAAAACAGGTGAAAATTGTCCAGAAAGTGGCACCTGGGAGTCCCAGGACAAACCTTCGACCACAGCACCCATTGCAAAGGGCAACACCATGCCACCGCACAATGGTCATGCTGTCACATGGAAGTTGATCCAAAAGACCTGAGGCCATCTGGCATGCTGCCATGGCAGTAGTCATGGCAGCGACGATCAGGAAATTGATTCAATGGACTTGAATCAATTTCATAGGGATTCAGTACCGGGAGCTGAGCCCACATTCATTGAATATCAACCAGGAGTTGATTTCAACAGGATCGGCATCTGAAAATCAGGATGAAGCATGGAATCCGTGAATTCTCGCGAGATATCCAGGCATAGTCAAATTCAAGCGGCCGTCATGTGACGCCCGCTTGAATATCAAATATGAGATTGCACCAAACTGCGTCAATGACGCATGAGCGCAATCCAGTGATTATCCAACGCCATTCCAGGCACCGGCACCGTGCGCAGCACCTGGCCGCGCTGGCGCAATTGGGCCTGGCGTGCACCGCCCATCCACAGCGCGGGCTCGGCAGGCAGGGGCCGGCCCTTGGCATCCAGCGAGACACTTGCATTGGCCACGCAGTACACGCCCGGCATGGCATCGCCGCGCAGCCAGCGTCCGCTGGCCTGGCCGCTGTCGGGCACCTGCCACCAGGTGACGGTGTTCACGCGCGGGCAGCTGACGGCAAAGAGCTGGCCGTCGCAACCGATGTCGCCGCCATAGCCGGCCAGGGGCTCGCGCCCTTCGGGCAGGGGCACGGCATGCAAACGATGGCCATCGAACAGCGCGATCACGGGCGCAGCGGCGCGCGCTTCGGTGTCGCGGTGCTCGGCCTGCAGCGCAATGCCCAGCCAGCGGCGCGCGGGCGCGTGGGCGACCTGCGGGCCCCAGGCCAGGTGGCGCAGGCTCAGGCGGTTGTCGTCCAGCTTCCAAAGGCCGGCACGGGCGCCGCCTTCGGCCGGCAGCAGCCGTGCGATGGAGGAATCCATGTGGTCCAGCTGCAGCTTGCGCCGGCCGGTTTCGGACTGCGTGGGAATGCCGCCGTTGGCGACCATCAGCGTGCCGTCGGCGTCCAGCAGCAACTGGTGCGGGTCCATGCCGCCCGTGCGCCATTCGGCGATCTTCTCCAAGGTGATGGCATCGCGCACGCCGATCAGGCCCTGGGCATCTTCCAGGTCGGTCTCGGTGGTGTAGAGATGGCGGCCGTCGGCACTTTCGATGACATGGCCGTTGAAGAAGCGGTCGGGCTCTATCCACTGCCACTGCGCATCCTCGGCGGCCTGTCCCGGCTTCAGACGCACCAGCCAGTCGCCGGGGCGGCGGCTGGCGAAGACCACGGAGCCGTCGCGCAGCGCGGCCATGCCATGGGCGCGCGTGGGCACATCCAGGGCCTGCAGCACCTGCAGCGGCCTGTCCACCTGCGCACTGGCCTGCACGATGCCGACACGCATCTGCTCGCCCTGCATCCAGGCCGCAGCCAGCGACCGTGCCGGTCCAGACGGCCTGGCCGCATGGGAGGTTGCCAGCGGCATGGCAGCCAGCAGACCCAGGCCCTGCAGCCAGCGGCGGCGATTCAGCGCCTGCTCAATCCCCGTCGGCATCCGAGAACCCGATGTTGACTTCCAGCGCAGGCGCCACCTCGCCTTCCATGAGGCGCTTGAGGCGCGAAAGCGGCTTGGTCGCGGCATCGACGGCCTTGGCACTCGGCTCGGTCAGGGCACGCATGCCGGCATCGGCCTCGTTGACGGCCTTGAGCCAGCGGTCGGCCAGCGGGTTGAGGCCACGGCCGCGCAGGTAGGACTCGATGGGCACGATGTCCACGCCGGGCCGGGGCACCTTGCGGTCCACGCTCACGGCCAGCGTGCGCAGGCCCTGCCAGTGCGCGCGCCAGACCTCGACGGTGCTGCCGCTGGCCAGGTGCTCCCAGGCGGGGGGCTTGCTGCCTGCACTGCCCGCACTGCGCAAGGGCTTTTCCATGTCCGCCCAGCGCAGGCGCTCCAGGCCGCCCACCCACTGGTTGATGAACTCGGCCATGGCTTCGGTGGTGGCATCGCCGTCCTCGGACCAGTCCTGGGCGGCAAGCTTGGCAAAGCCATTGCGGAGGATGCCCATCTCGGCGCCGATTTCCTCGGACACCAGGGTGGCATAGGCGCAGGCCGGCGTCTGCGGCTCCACGGGCTGGGTCCACAGCAGGTTCTCGAGCGCCGGGTATCCCTTGGCGGGTGCGCCGATGCGCTCCATGGCAGCCAGATCGGCGGGGGCCGACTGTATGGCCTTCTTGAGCAGGGCCGGGCGCATGGGGCGGAAGTCCACCAGGCGTGCCGAGCGGCGCTCCACCAGCGGCCCCAGGGCCACGGCCGAGAGGCTGCTCCACTGCCGCGACGATTGCACATAGGCCTGGCGCGCCGTCTGCAGCGTGGCGGCAGCCGATCCCGCAGGTGCCGCAGGTGCTGCGCAGTGCGCGCGCAGCGCCTGGCTCAGCGCCTGGGCGGATTCCTGCGCGGCCTTGGCCTGGGGCGAGAACCATTGGCCATACAGCCCCTGCACGGCATGGGCCGTGTTGTAGAAGGGGATGGCCATGTTGGCCTCCACTTCCTGGGCCTGGGCCGGGGTGGTGGCCAGCAGCGCCAGCGCGGCGGCACAAAGGATTTGGCGAGGGGTCATGCGCATGTCTTGCATCAGAGGGACTCCACAAATTTGACCAGGGCTTCACGGTCTTCGGCGCTGAACTGGCGCACCTGTTCGCGCGCGGCTTCGGCCTCGCCGCCGTGCCAGAGGATGGCTTCGAGCACGCCGCGCGCACGGCCGTCGTGCAGCAGGCGCTGGTGGTTGTTGACATCGGGCAGCAGGCCTATGCCCCACAGCGGCGGCGTGCGCCACTGGCGGCCTGAGGCCTTGAAGTCGGGCCGGCCATCGGCCAGGGCCTCGCCCATGTCGTGCAGCAGCAGGTCGGTGTAGGGCGCAATGGTCTGGCCCGACAACCCCTGGCTGCTGAGTGCCGGCGACAGCGCGGGGAACAGCGCCCCGCCCGTCTTGTACGAGGGCCGGTGGCACTGCGCACACTGGGCCTGGTGGAACAGTGCCTCGCCACGGCGCACGGCAGGGTCGCTGGCGTTGCGCCGTGCAGGCGGCGCCAGCGTGGCCTGGTAGAAGATCACGTCGTCCAGCACGCGGTCCTCGATCTCCACGCCCTCGGCGCCGTTGCCGTTGGGCGCGGCCAGGCAGTCCTTTTGCGCGGGCGTGCAGGTCTGGTGCGGGAAACGCTTCGATGTGATGCCGATATCGCCCAGGAAGGCCGAAGCCGTCTGGTGGGCAATGGAGGCCACGTTGGCCTTCCAGCCGAAGCGGCCCAGCATCATGCGTTCGCCGTAGGCATCCCAGACATAGTTGGGCTGGCCCTTGATGGGGCCGCCCAGGGCCGCCTGGGCGGCAGCGTTGGCCAGGATCTCGGACTCCGGGATGTGCTCCAGCAGGCCCAGGCCGATGACCTGGGGCGCAATGCGCGGGCTGGTCATCAGGTTGGCAGCCAGGGGGCCGTAGTTGAGCGCAGCCAGCTCGTAGACCGGCTTTTCCAGCGTGTAGGCCGTGCCGTCGGCAAAGCGGCCATGCACCTGTTCATAGCGGATGCGAAGCTGGCCCTCGCCCTTGACGCCCAGCACGCCCTCGGTGTTGAACTGGTCGCCATAGACCGGGTCCGGCACCGGGCTGCCGTGCGGGCCTTCGCCCGGAATGGACAGCCGCATGAGCAGGCCCGCGAACGGCTGGGGCTTGAGCGGGTTATGGAAGTCGGGCGGCTGGGCGCGGCCATCCTGCACATGGCAGCCGCCGCAGGAGCGCGCCAGGAAGTGCGGGCCCAGGCCATCGCGCGCCGTGGTGGAGGCCGGCGCCTGCACCCAGTTGCGCTTGAAGAAGGAGTTGCCGATGACGAAGCGCGTGCGCTCGGCATCGTCCAGGTTGGCGGCAGGCAGCGAGAAGGCGTTGCGGCCCGTGGCGTGGACCGTGGTCTGGCCGCCCGGGGGCAGGGGCTCGCCGGGTGCCGCGAACAAAAGAACTGGATCGGGAGCTGGATCGGGAGCAGGCTGCGGTGCTGGCGCGCGCGCTGGAGCGGCAGCCACCGTGTCCTGCTGTTGGGCCGAGCAGCCCATCAGGACCAGGGAGGCAGCGACCAGCAGCGAGGGGGAGAGATTCATGGGTGGGGACGTCCCTGGAAAAGCCAGGGCCGCCGAACCCTTTCGGGGGCGGCGGCCTTGGCGCATGGGCGAGAGAGGGGTTGGACGCTTGGGGTGAATGCTCTTTTAGTTGGCCTTGGGGTCCACCAGGTTGAGCTGGGTGATGCCGACGGCATTGGCCGCCTCCACCAGGTCCTTGCTCTGCTGGACCAGGCTGTCGATGGTGGCCTGGATCTTGGCGCGCGAGGCCGAGTCGCGCGCGCCCTGGATGGCCTGGTCGAACGGCGCGGGAATGGCCTGGGCCGCCTGCACCGACTGCGTGATCTGGCGCGTGGTCCTGTCGGCCAGCGCGCTGTCCTTGGAGGCCACCCAGTCCCTGATGCCCGGGCCTTGCAGCTCGCTGCCGTCCAGGCGCTTGTAGCTGCCCTGCCAGACGTTGAGGATGCCCTGGGCATTGGTCACGGCATCGCGGTGCGTGTTGTCCGAGAAGCAGGAGTGCTCGTCTTCCTGGTCGCGGCTGGCCAGCGCCACTTCCAGGCGCTCGCCGGCCAGCTCGCCGCGCGACAGCGAACCCAGGCCCACGAAGATGCGGCGCAGCGCGTCGTCGGGCTTTTTCTCGAACTGGGCGCGGAAATTCTTGGGCGAGCCGGGCTTCCACTGGTCGGCCACCGACTGCAGATCCTCGATCAGCAACTCGGTCACCACCTTCAGGTACTCACGGCGGCGGTCGGCATTGGATTTCTTGCCATCGACGAAGTCGGTGTAGGGACGCGCGCCCGGTCCCTTGTCATTCAGGTCCTGGCCCCAGAGCATGAACTCGATGGCGTGCCAGCCGGTGGAAACGTTCTCCTCGCCGTCATGCTCGTTGAGTTCGGCCAGGCGCTTCTTGGTGATGGCTTCCTTGCGGTTGTTGATGATGCCGGCATTGGGGTTGCCTTCCACATAGTCCACATAGGACTCGTCCATGGGCCAGGCGTTGATCTGGCCTTCGGGTCCTTCATCGTTGTCGATGGGACCGGCGTAGAAGCGGAAGGCCTCGGTCTGGCCGTAGTACTCGCGTGCATCCAGCCAGGCCTTGCGCGCATTGTTCAGGCCCTGTTCGCTGGGTGATGCGAGAAAGGCCCCGATGGCTTTCTGCATGGTCTTGGCCGAGCTGATGGAATCCGAGTAATTGGCGTGCACCAGGGTGCCGTAATGCTTGACCACCTCTGCAACGGAGAGGTTCTTCTTCACGGGCTGTTGAACGGTGCCGGCGGCTGCGGCCTGGCTCATCGGGGCGGCCGCGCCCAAAGCGAGGGCGGCTGCAATCAGGATGGGATGCATGGCAGAAAGGATCGGAGGTTGGAGAACTCGGAATGCCAAACTGTAATGAGAATTGTTTTTATTGGCAAAACCTGCGAGATATCGCCGCACTGCACCGCAAGGTCATAGACGGACCCGGGCGGCCAACGGGCAGTGAACGGACGGCAATGGGAGCGCTTGCGGCGCACGGGCCGCAGCGGGCGCCAGCCTAGCACGGCGCCCTTGGCGCCAGGGCCAAAGACCCCGCGCTGGCGCCAAGGGCCCGGCCTCAGAACTTGTAGTTCAGGCTGACATTCACCGAGCGCGGCTCGCCCCAGGTGTAGGTGCTGTAGTAGCTGAAGATGGTGTAGTACTTCTTGTCCAGCAGGTTGCGCACGTTGACGGTGGCCGACAGCTGTTTGCTGAACTCGTAGCGCGCCATCATGTCCAGCAGCCAGTAGCCCTTGACGGTGTGAACGGCCGTGCCGCCCGATGGCGTGGAGATGTCGCCCCAGGTCTTGTCCTGCCAGCGCGCGCCGCCGCCCACCGTCAGGCCGGAAAGCGGGCCGTCCAGCCTGTAGCTGGTGTGCAGGCTGAACTGGTTGGAGGGCGTGAGCGTGGCCACGCGCTTGCCTTGGTCGCGCGAAATGGCATGCGAGAAACCGGCCTGCAGTTGCCAGGCGGGCGTGATCTGGCCGGATATCTCCGCCTCGAAGCCGCGCGTCCTGACGCCATCGACGGCCCGGTAGGCCGTGGCGCCGCCGGGCGTCAGGCCGCCGGTCTCGATACCGAAGTTGTCTTGCTGAAGCTGGAACAGCGCCGCCGATGCATTGAGGCGGCCGTCCATGAAGGCCGCCTTGACGCCGACCTCGGCGTTGTTGCCGCGCAGCGGGTCCAGCGCCTTGCCGCTCTCGTTTTGCTTGGACTGCGGGCTGAAGATGCTGGTGTAGCTGGCGTAGACCGAATAGTTGCCATTGAGGTCGTAGATCGCGCCCACATAGGGCACGAAAACGCCGGTCTCGCGCTGACCCTGCACCTGGTTGCGATAGTTGGACCAGCGCCCGCCCGTGATCAGCTTGAGGTCGGCCGCCAGGTTCCAGCGCGCCGCCGTGTACAAGCCCTGCTCCTTGGTCACTTCGCTGTTCACGTAGTCGGGTGAGGCGCCCCACACCGGCAGGCGCGAATCGCCATTCCAGTGGTAGTAGTCATTGACCGTGGACACATAGTCGGCGGGCAGCTGCCAGTAGCCATCGTTCTTCCAGTGGCGCCTCGCTACGCTGGCGCCCAGCACCAGTTCGTGCTCGCGCCCGCCCAGCGAGAAGGGCCCGCTGGCGTAGGCATCGAGCGCATTGCTGGTGGTGCGGCCTATGTACTGGCCGCGCCACAGCGACACGCCGGAGCCATCGGCCGGGTTGGGGAAGCCCGCAGCCGCCGCGCCCAGGTTGGCGTTGTAGCCGTTGATCTGGTGGTTGAACTGCGCCTTGGCCACCCAGCCGTTGCCGAAGCTGTGCTCCAGCGTGGCAAAGGCCGTGCGCGTGTACTGGTCCCAACGGCTCCAGCGCGTGCCGTTGTTGTGCGAGCGCGGCATGTCATTGAATTGGCCATCGGCATTGAGCAGCGGAATGCCGCCCCAGGTGGAGTTGACCGGACGGTTGTTCTGCGCATCGCCGCCCAGCGTCAGCAAAGTGCGTGGCGTCAGGTCCATTTCCACAATGCCGTAGAGCGTCGCGGTCTTGCGCGAATAGCGGTCCATGAACGAGTCCTTGTCCTGGTAGGCGGCCACGCCACGCGCGCGCACGCTGCCGCTTGCATTGAGTGCGCCGCCCACATCCACCTCGGTGCGGTAGTTGCTCCAGCTGCCCGCAGAGATGGACGCATGCCCGCGGAAATCGCGCGTGGGCTTCTTGCGGATCAGGTTGATGGTCGCGCCCGGAGTGCCGCTGCCCGTGAGCAGGCCGGTTGCGCCCTTGAGCACCTCGACGCGGTCATAGATCGCCATGTCGCTGAGGGTGTTGCCGGCCGAGTACGCGGAGTCGCGCATCATCGGAATGCCGTCGTACTGGAAGTTCTGGATGGCGAAGCCGCGGGCGTAGTACTCGGTGCGCTCGCTGTCATAGGTGACGATGCTGATGCCGGGCGTGTGCTCCATCACCTGGTCGATGGAGGTGAGGTTGAAGTCATCCATCTTCTGGCGTGTGACCACGCTGATGGACTGCGGCGTCTCGCGCGGCGTCAGCACCATGCGCGTGGCTGTGGCAATGGTGCCCGGCGTATAGGAGCCCGAGCCTTCGGTCACCTCGCCCAACTGGTTGGAGATCACGTTGACCGTGGGCAGCGTGGCCGGGTTCTGCGTGTCCGGCAATGCCTGAGCCTGAGCGGACAGGGCGCCGATGGCAAGGGAGATGGCCAGCGCAAGAGGCGCAGGGCGATGGCCGGGTTGAAGGCGATGCAGTGGCATGAAATGCTCCGGGAGAACAGCAATACGGCAATAAAAAAACTTCCTCGCCATGCCCTCCGATGGGTCGAAGGGCATGAAGAGAAAGCGAATGCGATTTGTTCTCATTATCGTTTCTTCAATTGTCTGGGCCATCGGCAGCACAGGGGCTGCTGCATCCGCGCAACACCCGAATCCGTCCCGCGCCCGCCGGGCAGTACCAGCCGCCCATGCCGTAGAAGCTGTCTGGCAAGCCTGCCCTACTTGCCTTGTCCGGCCACTTCCCTTACCATTGCGCCCGCCCGCATGGGAGCGCCCTTTTCACCGGGCCTGCCCGCAGCCTCCAAGCCCTGATCGCCCAGCCGATTCAGGGCTTTCGCTTTTTGCAGAAGCGGTCTTTTGGCGCTGCACCTTGCGCTCTGTCTTTGCGCGCAGCCCCTGCCATGCTCCGGCATGCCGGCCGCCCAGCTTGTTTTCCCACCAGGACTCCCGTGCCCATCGCCTTCCCAGGATGCAGCACACGCGCAGCGTGCCCGCACGCCGGCTCAGCCGGCGGCGCAGGCGTTTTGCGCGGTGCCACACCCCAGTGAGAGCGCGCGCCGTCCTGGCTTTCAAGGATCTTCACGTGACCACCACTTCCTCCGGGGCGCTCGCAGCCAATGCTGCCGGCGCCAGCACAGACACGCATGCCGGCGCCCATGCCACCCAGGTCAATGGCTACAGCTGGAAGGCCCTGGCCGGCTCGGCCGTCGGCTATGCCATGGACGGCTTCGACCTGCTGATCCTGGGCTTCATGCTGTCGGCCATCTCGGCCGACCTGCACCTCACGCCGGGCCAGGCCGGCTCGCTGGTGACCTGGACGCTGATCGGTGCCGTGTTCGGCGGCATCTTCTTCGGCCTGCTCAGCGACCGCTACGGGCGCATCCGCGTGCTGACCTGGACCATCATGCTGTTCGCAGTCTTCACGGGCCTGTGCGCCTTCGCGCAGGGCTACTGGGACCTGCTGGCCTACCGCACGATTGCGGGCATCGGCCTGGGCGGCGAGTTCGGCATCGGCATGGCACTGGCCGCCGAGGCCTGGCCTGCCCGCCACCGCGCGCGCGTCTCGTCCTATGTGGCCCTGGGCTGGCAGATGGGCGTGCTGGGTGCGGCGCTGCTGACGCCGCTGCTGCTGCCCCTCATCGGCTGGCGCGGCATGTTCCTGGTGGGCGTGATCCCGGCCGTGGTGGCCTGGGTGATCCGCAACAAGCTGCACGAGCCCGAGGTCTTCGTGAAGCGCCAGCAGTCCGCCACGCCGTCGGCCCGCGTGCCGGTGCTGCAAAGCCTGAAGCTGCTGGTGAAGGACCGCGCCACGGCCAAGGTCAGCCTGGGTGTGATCGTGCTGACCTCGGTCCAGAACTTCGGCTACTACGGCATCATGATCTGGATGCCCAGCTTCCTGTCCAAGCAACTGGGCTTCAGCCTGACCAAGTCCTCGATCTGGACTGCCGTGACCGTGGTGGGAATGATGGTCGGCATCTGGGTCTTCGGCCAGCTGGCCGACCGCATCGGCCGCAAGCCCAGCTTCCTGATCTTCCAGCTGGGCTCGGTCATCATGGTCGTGCTCTATTCACAGCTGTCCGACCCTACGGCCATGCTCTGGGCGGGGGCCCTCATGGGCCTGTTCGTCAACGGAATGATGGGCGGCTACGGCGCCGTGATGAGCGAGGCCTATCCCACCGAGGCGCGCGCCACCGCGCAGAACGTGCTGTTCAACATCGGCCGCGCCGTGGGCGGACTGGGCCCGGTGGTGATCGGTGCGCTGGCCATGAGCTATTCGTTCCAGGTGGCCATCGCCCTGCTGGCGGCCATCTATGTGCTGGACATGCTGGCCACGGCCTTTCTGATCCCCGAACTCAAGGGTCGCGAGCTGTCCTGAGCGGTGCGGGCCACGGCCCTGCCATGCAAAGAGCTGCCGATGGCAGCTCTTTTTTTGTCCCGGGACCGGCCGGCCCGGGGCTCAGCCGCCCTCGCTGCATTCCAGGTTTTCGATGCGGTCTGCCGCCTGGCGGATGTCTTCCTGGAACTTCTGGTCTCCCAGCATCACGGAAACCTGGCCCTCAAAGCCGCGCAGCTTGACCAGCGCTGCCTCGTAGCCGCCGCTGCCCATGCGCTTGAGCCCGCACAGCGCATAGAGCTTGGCCACGGGCGAGCTTCGCGGATCGTCGATCACCGACAGCAGGACGGCATTGGCCTCGGGCCGCCTGAGCATGGCCTCCAGATGCCGCTCCGCTGGCGAAATCTCGCCGGCAAGGCCGGCCAGTCCCAGGTTGAACTGCGAGGCATCCAGCGGCGCCGGGTCCAGCGGACGGGCCAGGGCCGGGGCAGACAGGAACAGGCAGATCAGGGCGGCGGACAGGGTGGTCTTCATGGCAGGGGCAAGGCCGTGTGAGGCCTGGGAGGCAGTCGCAAAGGCTCTTCGACGCAAAGCATTGCGGCAGGTTCCCCTTCGGCACCATCGCGATCATCGACCGCCAAACAGCCAGCCTGCGACCAGCGTGCCGCCATAGAACAGGAGCAGGGTGACCGGCACCAGGTGCCAGCCCCAGACTCTGAACCACCAGTGATTGAACAGGGTCACCACGGCGCTGATGACGATGCAGATGGCCAGCGCACCCAGCCGCTGCTCCAGACTGTCCGCCACGTCCTTGGACGCGAAGAAGATGAACGCCGCGACGGACGAACACAGCAAGGCGGTGTAGAACGCCACTTTCTCTTGCCTGCGCAATTTCAGGATGCTCATGGGGGCCAGGGAGGTTTCGATGGATCGGTCGCCGGGAAAGCCTGCGCCACCGGAGCGCGCAGGTTGCGCTGCGGCACAATTTTTCGTATCCCGCCCGGGATGCGCCATAAGACCCGTCCGAATCTGCAGCCACTGCAGCGCACGCGCAACGCGCTGCGGCCTTCTCGACGCCCAATCGGCCCAATCAGCTCAATCGACCCTGTCAGGTCAGTCGTGTCAGTCGGCCACGGCCAGCACCACGGCGGACTCCGGCACCGACAGCCAGACCTTGCGTCCTGTGCGCAGCGTCCAGGGCTCGCCTTGCGCCTGCTGCGCCGCATACCCCACGCCGCTGCCGCCCCAGGGCAGCCTGGCCACCACTTCGCGCGGTCCGTCCCCCTCGGCACGGGCCAGGCGTTGCACCTTGGCAGGCCAGGCATTGGCCAGGCCCTGCGCACCGGCCAGCGGCGCCACTGGCAGCACCTGGACGGCAGTGGCCTTGCACAGCGCCATCACGGGCAGGCCAGGGGCCAGGCCCAGCAACTGGGCGCTTTCGGCGGTGATGCGTGCGGCAATGCCTGGTGCATCGCCACCGCCATCGGGCAGCATCCAGACGCGGACCTGGGCACCCTGCGCCTGCAGGGCCCCGACCCGGCAAGGCCACAGATTGCGCATGCTGGTGCGCAGGCCCAGCCCCAGTCCAGGAGCCGCCGAGGAAACGCCGGCCGGCCCGCCAAAGCGCTGCAGCACCTGTGCACGGGCCTGCTCCAGCGCATCGGCCATGGCCAGCAGGGACTGCCCGGCTGCGGTGATGCGCGCGCCGCCGCCGCCGGCGCCGCCGACCGAGCGCTCCACCAGGGCACAGCCCGCGAGATTGGTCAGCACATCCAGCGCCTGCCATGCCGCCTTGTAGCTGACGCCGGCCTCGCGCGCCGCCTGTGAAATCGAATGCCCTGCTGCGATATGGCGCAGGATGGCGAGGCGGCGGTCAGCCAGGTCATGGCCCAGCGCGGGCGCCAGATCGGAGGGTGAAGCAGGAGCGTCGGCAGTCATGCGCGACATCATGCCCGCCAAGCGTTATTTCCCACGAAGCAAAACGCCTGCACCCTGCATGCGCATTTTCAGGTCGCTACACTGCGCTATTCACCAACGGAATAGCGAGAGACCCATGAACGTGAACCAGCCCCTGCGTGCCACCGCCTTTGCCGCCCTTGCCCTGTTGGGCGGTGTCGCTGCGCAGGCTGCCGAAGTGTCGGTGGCCGTTGCCGCCAACTTCACGGCGCCCATGCAGAAGATCGCCGCCGAGTTCGAGAAGGACACCGGCCACAAGGCCCTGCTGTCCTTCGGCGCCACGGGCAAGTTCTATGCGCAGATCGTCAACGGCGCGCCCTTCCAGATCCTGCTGGCCGCCGACGACACCACGCCCGGAAAGATCGCCAAGGAAGGCCGTGGCCTGCCCGACTCGCGCTTCACCTACGCCATCGGCCAGCTCGTGCTGTGGAGCCCCAAGCCCGGCTATGTGGACGACAAGGGCGAGGTCCTCAAGACCGGCGACTACAAGCACATCGCCGTGGCCAATCCCAAGCTGGCGCCCTACGGCACGGCAGCCATGGAAGTGCTGGACAAGCTGGGCATCACGGCCCAGGTGCAGCCGCGCATCGTCATGGGCGAGAACATCGCCCAGACCTACCAGTTCGCGGCCACGGGCAATGCCCAGCTGGGCTTCGTGGCCCTGTCGCAGGTGATGGAAAACGGCAAGCTGCGCGAAGGCTCGGCCTGGCAGGTGCCCGGCTCCATGCACGAGCCCATCCGCCAGGACGCCATCGTGCTCAATAGCGGCAAGGACAACGAAGCCGCCACCGAGCTGATGAAGTACCTGCGTGCTGATAAAGCGCGTGCCATCATCCGCTCCTACGGCTACGGGCTCTAGGCTCCCCCTGAGGCGCTGACGCGCCTTCCCCCTCTCGCTGCGCGGTAGGGAGACGACACCAGCGCTGCGAACCACTGAATTCCTCCAGCATGATTCTTACCGCCGACGACTACGCCGCCATACGTCTGACGCTGAAACTTGCCAGCGTGACCACGGTGCTGCTGCTGGCGCTGTGCACGCCGCTGGCCTGGTGGCTGGCCCATACGCGCTCGCGCTGGCGCGGCCCGATTGGCGCCGTGGTGGCGCTGCCCCTGGTGCTGCCACCCACGGTGATCGGCTTCTACCTGCTGGTGACCATGGGGCCCAATGGCCCCGTGGGCCAGTTGACGCAGGCGCTGGGGCTGGGCACCCTGCCCTTCACCTTTGCAGGCCTGGTCATCGGGTCCCTGGTGTATTCCCTGCCGTTCACGGTGCAGCCGCTGCAGCGCGCCTTCGAGTCGCTGGGCACGCGCCCCATGGAGGCCGCGGCCAGCCTGGGCGCGGGGCCGCTGGACCGCTTCTTCACCGTGGCGCTGCCGTTGGCGCGCCCGGGCTTCATCACCGCAGCCGTGCTGACCTTCGCGCACACCGTGGGCGAGTTCGGCGTGGTGCTGATGCTGGGCGGCAATATCCCCGGCGTGACGCGCGTGGTCTCGGTGCAGATCTACGACCATGTGGAAGCCATGGAGTACGCCCACGCCCACTGGCTGGCCGGCGGCATGGTGGTGTTCTCCTTCCTGGTGCTGCTGGCCCTGCACCTGTTGCAGCCGCGCGAGGAGCGCCGCGCATGATGACTGACTTCTCTCCCGTTGCTTCGGCCGGCGCCGTGCCCGCCGCGAGCCCTTCGCAAATCCTTGCTGCGCTGGCGCTGGAGCGTGCCGACTTCCGCCTCGATGTGCAGCTGCAGCTGCCCGGGCGCGGCGTCACCGCCCTGTTCGGCCCCTCGGGCTGCGGCAAGACCACCTGCCTGCGCGCGCTGGCAGGGCTGGAGCGCGCACGGGGCCGTGTCGCCGTCAATGGCGAGGTCTGGCAGGACGATGCGGCCAGCCAGTGGCTGCCCACGCACCGCCGCGCCCTGGGCTATGTGTTCCAGGAAGCCAGCCTGTTCCCGCACCTGAGCGTGCAGCGCAACATCGACTACGGCATGCAGCGCACGCCCGCCGAGCGGCGCAAGGTGTCCCAGGAGCAGGCCGTGTCCCTGCTGGGCATAGGCCATTTGATGGACCGCATGCCCTCCACCCTGTCGGGCGGCGAGCGCCAGCGCGTGGCCATTGCGCGCGCCCTGGCCACCAGCCCCCGCGTGCTGCTCATGGACGAACCGCTGGCCGCGCTGGACGCCCAGCGCAAGGCCGAGGTCCTGCCCTACCTGGACCAGCTGCGCCGTGAACTCGACATTCCCGTGGTCTATGTCAGCCACTCCATCGACGAGGTAGCGCGCCTGGCCCAGCACCTGGTGCTGCTCAAGGCAGGCGGCATCGTCGCGGCCGGCGCCACCAGCGAACTGCTGGCACGGCTGGACCTGCCGCTGAGCATGGGCGACACGGCAGCGGCCATGCTCAGTGCGCAGATCCGGCAGCACGATCCGGATGCCCACCTGAGCACGCTGTCCTTCGACGGCGGGCGCCTTCGCCTTGTCATGGCCCGCCCGCGCCCCATCGGCGAGAGCGTGCAGCTGCGCGTGCAGGCGCGCGATGTGAGCCTGAGCCTGCAGCACCCGCAAGACAGCAGCATCCTCAACATCCTGGCGGCCACCGTGCAGGATCTGCGCGAGGACGGCCCGGGCCAGGTCATGGTCTCGCTGCAGCTGGGCCCGTCCCGCCTGCTGGCGCGCATCACCCTGCATTCCGCCCGGCAGCTGGGCATTGCGCCGGGCATGCATGTCTTCGCCCAAATCAAGGGCATGGCATTGCTGGACTGAAGCTGCGCGGCGGCACCGATATCATGCGCAGGCCGCCTGCGCGGCCCACGCCATGAACGCCACCACCGAACACGCTCCCGCACCCGCCCCGGACTCGGGCCCGGCAGATGCTGCCTGCGCCACCACGCCCGCCATTGCCGCACTGCGCACGCATGCGGTGGTGCGCCACCGGATCGCCGATGGCGGCGCCGTCAGCCTCCAGCCCGAACCCCAGGTGCTGGCCAGCGAAGTCCCCATCGCCCTGGTGTTCAATGGCATCTCGCATGCCGTGATGATGGGTACGCCCTCGGACCTGGAAGACTTTGCGCTGGGCTTTGCGCTTACCGAAGGCATTCTGGACAACGCTGCCGACTGCTACGGCATCGAGGTGCGCACCGTGGCTGCACAGGCCGCAGGCCTGCCGGCCGGCATGGACGGCATCGAGGTGCAGCTGGACGTGGCCTCGCGCTGCTTCGCGCGCCTCAAGGACCGGCGCCGCAGCATGAGCGGGCGCACAGGCTGCGGCGTCTGCGGCGTGGACAGCTTCGCGGCGCTGGACCTGTCCTTCGACCCGCTGCCCGCGCACGACTGGATCGCCCGTGTCGATGCCGACACCGTCTGCGCAGCCATCGCGGCACTGCCGCCGCTGCAGTTGCTCAACGCCGAAGCCGGCGCCGTGCATGCCGCAGGCTGGGCAGGGCTGGACGGGCAACTGACGGATGTGCTCGAGGACGTGGGCCGCCACAACGCGCTGGACAAGCTGGTCGGCCGCCTCTCCCGCACCGGCCGCCTGGGCGAGGCCGGTTTTGTCGTGCTCTCCAGCCGGGGCAGCCATGAGCTGGTGCGCAAATGCGCCAGGGTCGGCATGGCCGCCCTGGCCACCATCTCCGCCCCCACGGCCATGGGCGTGCAGATGGCCGAGCTGACCGGCCTGCGCTTCTGGGGCCTGTGCCGCCCGCCCAAGGCGGTGCTGTATGCGCCGGGCCGCACCTGACCCAATGCCCGAGTGCTGCGCCTGCGCGGCGGCAAGTTCGTAGAATCGCGGGTTCAGCCCCTGGATGTACACCATGAACCGCTGCAAGCCCCATTTCTCTGCCGTCCGCCGCCTGTGCGCCGGCGCCCTGCTCGCCGGCCTGGCCTGCGCCAGCCTGGGCGCGGCCGCGCAGGGCCTGCCCTCCAACGAGACACGCAACTTCCCGCCGCAGGCCCAGTTCGGCGAGCTGGTCGTGACCGCGCAGTTTCCCGTGGTCGAAATCGACGGCAAGACCATTCGCACCAGCCCGGGCTTTCGCCTGTTCAGCCCCGAGCGCACGCTGGTGCAGGCCATCAACTACCAGGGCAGCAAGCTCGTGGTGGGCTATGTGATCGAGCCGCAGACGCAGTGGCTGCACCAGGCCTGGATCCTGACCAAGGCCGAGGCCGACAAGCACTACAAGCCCAAGTCGATGCTGCACCGCTTCTTCAACTGAGGCCGGCGCACACCGCACGCACACGATGGATGCGGCCCGCAGCTTGCGGGGCGCAGCGGCTCGGGCCAGGGAGCACAGCGCCCGCCCTGGCCCGGCCATCTTCTTTTTTTGCGGACCGCCGCTTGCAGTGCGGCGGCTGCCTGACGGAACCCCACCATGTCCAAGAAAGTCTTTATCAAAACCTTCGGCTGCCAGATGAACGAGTACGACTCGGACAAGATGGCCGATGTGCTGGGCGCAGCCCAGGGCTACGAGTCCACCGACGACCCGGAGCAGGCCGACCTGATCCTGTTCAACACCTGCTCGGTGCGCGAGAAGGCGCAGGAGAAGGTGTTCAGCGACCTGGGCCGCTACAAGCACCTGAAGGAACGCGGCGTGCTCATCGGCGTGGGCGGCTGCGTGGCCAGCCAGGAGGGCGAGGAAATCATCAAGCGCGCGCCCTATGTGGACGTGGTCTTCGGCCCGCAGACCCTGCACCGCCTGCCCGAGCTGCTCAATGCACGCGCCGCCAGGCACAAGCCCCAGGTCGATATCAGCTTTCCCGAGATCGAGAAATTCGACCACCTGCCACCGGCGCGCGTGGAAGGCTCCTCGGCCTTTGTCTCCATCATGGAAGGCTGCTCCAAGTACTGCAGCTACTGCGTCGTGCCCTATACGCGCGGCGAGGAAGTCAGCCGCCCGTTCGAGGACGTGCTGGTCGAGGTCGCGGGCCTGGCCGACCAGGGCGTGAAGGAGGTCACGCTGCTGGGCCAGAACGTGAACGCCTACCTGGGCAAGATGGGTGACACGGCCGAGATCGCCGACTTTGCCCTGCTGCTGGAATACGTGTCCGAGATCCCCGGCATCGAGCGCATCCGCTACACCACCAGCCATCCCAACGAATTCACGCCGCGCCTGATCGAGGCCTACGCTCGGCTGCCCAAGCTGGTCAGCCACCTGCACCTGCCCGTGCAGCACGGCAGCGACAAGATCCTCATGGCCATGAAGCGCGGCTACACGGCCATGGAATACAAGAGCACCATCCGCAAGCTGCGCGCCATCCGGCCCGAGATGGCCATGAGCAGCGACTTCATCGTGGGCTTCCCCGGCGAGACCGAGGAAGACTTCCAGAAGATGATGAAGCTCATCCACGACGTGCGCTTCGACAACAGCTTCAGCTTCATCTTCAGCCCCCGCCCCGGCACGCCGGCCGCCAACCTGCACGACGACACGCCGCACGAGGTCAAGCTGCGCCGCCTGCAGGAGCTGCAGGCCGTGATCAACAACAACATCAAGGACATCAGCGACGAGCGCGTGGGCACGGTGCAGCGCCTGCTGGTGGAAGGACTGTCCAAGCGCGATGGCAGCGAACTCATGGGCCGCACCGAGTGCAACCGCGTGGTCAACTTCCCGGGCAACGAACGCCTGATCGGCCAGATGATCGATGTGAAGATCACCGAGGCACGCACCTTCACGCTGCGCGGCGAAGTCGTGGTGCGCCACTGATCCCAACCCGATCCCTGCGGCTCCGGTGGCCCAGCGACCTCTTGCGTAACGAAAGCCCGGCAATGCCGGGCTTTTTGCGTGTAACAGGACGTGAAAATATCCCGGCCACACTGGCCTGGCGCGGGCCGGCCCGCTAGCATCGCGGGTTGCCGCCCTGAGGTCTGTCGGCCTGCATGGCTTTTCCAGCTTCGCTTGCTTGCTATCGATTCCATGAACACCTCCCAGCCCGCCAACGCCCAGGCCATCCTTGAGGGCGAAGCCCTGCATGCCTTCATGGACCAGGCGCACGACCTGCTGCAACAGGAAGATGAAACCAGCCCCATCGCCCCGGCCGAACGCCAGGCGGCCGTCATGGAGCTGCTCTCGCAGCAGCGCTTCGCGCCGGCCACGGTGAGCGAACTGGAGCGTCTGCACGATCTCTGGCTCGACCTGGAACGGCCCGAGACCGCCAACGCCCTGCTGCGCGAGCACCGCGATGCCACGCTGCAGCACCTGCAGGGTGACAACCACCTGCTGGCCACGGCCAGCCTGGCGCTCAGCGACATCCAGAGCCGGCTGCGCTTTGACCGCGAAGGCGGCGTGGCCCTGCTCGCGCCTGCCGCCGATCTCATGGGCCGGCTGCCGCACACCGGCGAGCCCTATCGCTACTGGAATGGCTGGCACTACCTGGCCCGCGAGGCCCAGGCCTGGGAACTGGCCGAGCAAGGCGTGGACCTGCAGCGCAGCCACGAGCGCAGCGACCCCGACGGCGAGGCATCCCCTGCGCGCCGCGACGCGCGTGCCAGCCTGCGCAAGGCCGAGCTGGCCCGCCTGCGCGGCGATGTGCCGGCCACCGTGCGCCATGTGCAGGCCGCCACGGCGCAGTTGGCCCTGGCAGACGCCGACCAGAACGTGGACTTCGACGACTGGCTGCACCTTGCGCGCGAAGTGCTGCCGCTGGCCCCGCAAAGCGTTCCGGCCGTGCTGATGGCGGCGCAGCAGCACCTGGCCCGCACGGAAAGCCCCGCCGCATCGCAGGCGGTGCGCGCGCACCGCAAGGTCCATGAGGCACGGCTGCAGGCCATGGCCTGCCATGCCATGGGCCAGCCAGAGGCCGCGCTGCAGCTGGCCGAGCTGGGCCGCTTCGGCCTGGTGGACGACTCCGACGACGCCTTCAGCGGCCTGGTGCTGCAATGGCTGCAAGAGGCGGGCCGCCTGGCCGATGCAGCGGACCTGGCGCTGGAGAGCGTGTTGCACAGCCGCCCCGGATCGGCCCGCCAGGGCTATGAGCTGGCACTGCGCATGGTGGACAGCGACACCGCCCACGCCCCCGCCTGGGCGCTGATCCTGGCCTGGGCGGGACTGGATTCCGACATGCAGGAGATCCTGGAAGACAGCCCGGCTGCTGCGCGCAGCGCCGACGACTACCTGGCCCTGGCGCGTGCCCAGGCGCCCGGCCATCCGCTGCTGGACATGATCGACGGCTGGCGCCTGGCCAGGAACCACCAATGGGAACAGGCCCTGCCGCTGCTCGAGCGCGGCGTGGGCGAGCAGCCCCGGCACGCCAACTCCGAACTGCTGCCCATGCTCTGGGCCGCGCGCTTTGCCGCGCTGCCGGCCGCACAGGCGCTGCAGCGGCCCTTTCCCCAGGGCTTCGGCGCCCACTGGTGCTATGCGGCGGGCGTGACGCTGGATGACGAGGACGACCTGGCCGCCCTCATGGGCGAAGGCCGTCAGGTGCCGGACGACGAGGTGCGTGAGCCGCTGGTGCAGCGCTACTACGAAGAGGGCCTGGCCCGCTTCGAAGCCTTCTGGGCCAGCGGCCAGGGCAGGTACAAGGACGCGCACCTGCACGTCTACTCCATGCTCTGCAACAACCTTGCCATCAAGTACCGCTCGCAGCAGCGCTATGAAGAGGCTGCAGCCCTGCACCACAAGGGACTGTCCAGCAGCCCCTTCGCCGAGCACCATGACGGCCTGCTGTGGTGTGCCATCCGCCGTGACGACCGACCCGGCATCGTCACGGCGGCAGAGCAGCTGTGGCACTTCACCCAGGACTACGGCTACAGCCGCCACTGCCCCACCGACTACTTCCCCAGCGTGGCGCTGGCGCTCTACCAGCTCGGCCGCGCGGGCGAGATCGGCATCTGGCTGGAACGCCTGGACCAGTGGTTCGAGGAACTGGACGCAGACGAGCAGCGCGAACAGCGGCGCGACTACCTGGCGGCCCTGATGTCCCTGCTCGACTTCTTCTCCGAAAGCCATGGCGACGTGGTGCGCCCCCGCCTGGAGGCCCTGCTGCCCGAAGTGCGCGCCCTGGGCGAGTGCTACACGCTGCGCCGCCTGGCCTGCGCCATGGAAAGCTGCGGCCCCATCGATCAGGCCGTGGCCCTGCACCGCGAGGCCATCGCCAAGCTCACCCCCGATGACAGCGAGGCCGAGCACAAGATGGCCAGGGACGGCCTCCAGCGCTGCCTCAAGCTGCACTCGGACAGCAAGCCCTGGTGGAAGCTGTGGTGAACCCGGGAGCCGCCACGGCAGCCAGCGCCTACCGCCCGCGCGACGTAGTCAATGCGCCGGACATCAAGCAGCGCATCCGCGAGCGCAGCGCGGCGCGCGGCGACAGTCAGGAGATCGCGGCCTGGCTGGCCAACCACTTCTACCGCCACGTGATCGGCAACCTCGACGCCGATCCGCCGGCCGTTCAGCCCATCTCCACGCAGGCCGAGCTGCTGCGCCTGCACCGGCGCACCGAGCCTGCCGCCTGGGCGCTGGAGCGCCTGCGCGCGCATGCGGCCCGCCAGCCACCGCCACATGAAAGCCCTGCGGCCGGCGCCAGCGCACCGCTGTGGTGGGTGGAGCCTGACAGCGCCCCGCTGCTGGCGCTGGAAAGCCGGCTGCTGGAGTTCCTGTCCACCCGGCGCGGCACGGCGCTTGAGGGCAAGCTGCAGCGCATCAACTGCCCGCAGGCCCTGGCGCGCTGGACGCTGGAGCACCTGGCCTTCGCCAGAAAAAGCGAAAGCGGCTGGGCCGAGCACCGACCCGGCGCCGTGCGCCCGCTGCTGCGTGGCCAGCTGGGTGTCTTCGTCGAATTCGATGCCCAAAGCCCGGACCTGCGCGCCGAAATGGCCTATGAAAGCCAGATGATGCGGCACTGCCTGGGCCAGTTCAGCGCGCGCGGCGCGCTGCGCGGCGGCTATGGCGAGCACTACGCCGAAGCCTGCGAGCAGGGCCGGCTGCGGCTGTTCAGCTACCGCACGGGCACGGCCCAGCCGCGCATCACCGTCAGCGCCCAGGTGCTTGACGGCGGGCGGCTGCGCATCGACCAGATCAAGGGCAAGCAGAACCGCCCGCCGATTGCGCGCTACCTGGCCGACGTGCTGGCCCTGCTCAACCACCTCGATGCCGATGGCGAGGCGCCAGCGGATGCCCTGGCCATGGGCATCGTGCGCCGTCCGGCGCATCTGCTGGCCTCGGGCCACACCGGCGCCTGGTGCGCGGCCAGCGAGCTGCACACCGAAGCCGAGCAATTGTGGCTGCTCCAGGCCCACCCGGCGCTGCTGGAGCAGCTGGATATCCGGTCGCCCCTGATGCAATGGCTGGTCGCGGCACGCCGCGACACCGTGCCCGTGCCCGCCTTCGAGCGCATGCCGCGCAGCGCGGCCCTGCAGCAGTCGCTGGAGCTGGCGCGGCGCCGGGCAGGATCGCCGGGCAGGACAGGAAATCCGCGATGAACGCCTTCACTCTTGTTGTGCTGTCTGCATTGGTCTGGTGGGCAGTGCGCGCCGGCCTGCGCCGCAGGCGTGCGGCGCGCCAGCGCGGCGACTTCAGCAGCTACCGCAGCGGCGATGCGGCGCTGGACTGGGCCCTGGCCCTGGCCCATCCCATGGCCTTTCACGCCATCCAGGGCGGCTTTGCAGACCGGCAGCTCCATGGTGCCGACGACGCCCTGACCACCCAGCTGCGCCCCATGGTGCTGCACCACCTGGGCCTGCGCACCGACCTGGACGATGCCCAGATCGCACGCCAGTTGCCCGACGGCCTGCGCCAGCGCTGGTTCACGCTGGACCTGCAGCGCCTGCAGTCCGGCGACGATCCCCATGCCGCCATGGCCTTTGCCTGCGCGCGCGTGGCCTTCCACGTGCGATGTGCCTGGCTGCTGGGCTGGCTGGACGAGGCCTTGCACCAGCAGATCCTTCACCTGAACGCATGCCGCGCGCGGGATTGCTTTGACAGCTGGCAGGCCTTCGGCCAGGCCTATGCGCGGGGCCGCAGCCAATGGCTGGCCCGTGGCCGGGCCGACGTGCTGGGCCGCAGCGTGACGCCCGAGGAGGTGCAGCAATGGGTGGCCGATCCGCGCCATCCCTGGCATGCCATGCCCTGGCAGCCGCAGGCGGTGCGGTGACGGCTGCCAGGTGGCCCGGCCCTCAGCCTTCGCCGTGCACCTTGGCGAAGGTCAGGATCACCTCCCGCACCACCTGGCGTTGCGGCGCGGGCAGCCTCAGAAAGGCGTCGAAGGTTTCGCGTTCAAGATAGCCCACGCCCGGTTCCTGGCATTCGTGCTGAGGCGGCAGTGACCGCTGGGCAGGGTCGCCAAAGCGCAGCACTTCAGGCTCGATCCTGAGCAGCTCGGCCAGCAGCACCAGCTTGTCCTGCTCGGGCACGGCCTCGCCGTTGAGCCAGCGCGCAACCGCCTGGAACGAAATCGGCCGACCCCAGTAACTGGAATTGAACAGATTCAGCAGCACGCTGGGCCGCGGCTCCAGACCCGCAGCCTCGATGGCCTGGCGCAGGCGCTGTGCGAATTCGAGCTTGTTATCCATTCCGAAACCCTGGATTTCTATGGAGCTCTCATTGGACCATCGATTCAAGAGCCGGCGCCAAGCCCGGCGCCTTGCCTGGCAGGCGCTCAGGCGAAGATGCTGCGCGCCTCGGTGAAGCGCCTGGCGAAATAGGGGTTGTCCATGCGCACGCGCTGCACCGTGCCGCCGCTGGACGGCGCATGCACGAACTGGCCGTTGCCCACAAAGATGCCCATGTGCGAGTAGCGCGCACCCAGGGTATTGAAGAACACGAAGTCGCCGCGCTGCAAGCTGCGGCTGCCCACGGGATTGCTGAACTGCGCCCACTGGGCCGTGGTGCGCGGCAGGCGGCTTTCGGTAATGCCGCCCACAGCCCACTGGATCAGGCCGCTGCAGTCGAAACCGCCGTCGGGCGAATTGCCGCCGTAGGTATACGGCGTGTTGACCACGAGCATGGTGCGCGCCAGCAGGGCCTCGCGCAACTCGCCATCCAGGTTCAGGGCCTGCGGCGAAGGAGCAGGCCCGGGACCCGCGCCCTTGCGGGGAGCAGACGAGCAGCCGGCCAGCAGCGCAGCCGCCGCCAGCAGGCCCCAGTCACGGCGAGACAGCCGCGATGCAGTCACGCGGGAAGCCGCAAGGGAAGTCGAAACGCCAGCCTTCATGGCGCCGCATGTTCTCACAAAGCCCCGCAGCGGCCAAAGAAAAGCCGCAGGCTGTGCTGCGGCTTGACTGTCCATCGGCGGGGCCCGGCCCGCTCAGAACGGCAGCTTGGGCATGCCGCCGCCACCGCCCATCATTCCCTTCATGGCCTTCATGCCGCCCATGCGCTTCATCATCTTCATGAGGCCGCCGCCCTTCATCTTCTTCATCATCTCCTGCATCTGCTCGAACTCCTTGAGCAGGCGGTTGACTTCCTGGACCTGCACGCCCGCGCCGTCGGCAATGCGCTTCTTGCGCGTGGCCTTGATGATCTCGGGCTTCTTGCGCTCCTTGGCGGTCATCGAGCAGATGATGCCTTCCTTGCGGCGGATCTCGCGCTCGGCCTTGTCCATGTCCACCTGGCCGGCCTTGGCGGTGAGCTGTGCCGGCAGCTTGTCCATGAGGTTGGACAGGCCGCCCATCTGCTTCATCTGCTGGATCTGGGCCAGGAAGTCGTTGAGGTCGAAGCCGTCACCGCTCTTGACCTTCTCGGCCAGCTTCTGGGCGGCCTCCATGTCCACGCCCTTGGTGACCTGCTCGACCAGGGCCACGATGTCGCCCATGCCCAGCACGCGCTGCGCGTGGCGGTCGGCGTCGAAGACTTCCAGGCCGTCGATCTTCTCGGACACGCCGGCGAACTTGATGGGCGCGCCCGTGATCTGGCGCACCGACAGCGCCGCGCCGCCGCGCGAGTCACCATCGAGCTTGGTGAGCACGATGCCGGTCAGGGGCAGGGCCTCCTTGAAGGCCTTGGCCGTGTTGATCGCATCCTGGCCCTGCATGGCATCGACGACGAACAGGGTCTCGACCGGCTTGAGCGTGGCGTGCAGATCCTTGATCTCAGCCATCAGCAGCTCGTCGATGGCCAGGCGGCCGGCCGTATCGACCAGCAGCACGTCAAAGAAGTGGCGCTTGGCGTAGTCCAGCGCGGCCACGGCAATGTCGTGGGGCTTCTGGTCTGGCGTGGAGGGGAACCACTCGGCGCCAGCCTGGCCGGTCACGGTCTTGAGCTGCTCGATGGCGGCCGGGCGGTACACGTCGCCCGACACGGTCAGCACCTTTTTCTTGCGCTTTTCAATCAAGTGCTTGGCCAGCTTGGCCGTGGTCGTGGTCTTGCCGGCGCCCTGCAGGCCGGCCATGAGGATGACGGCAGGCGGCTGGGCGTTGAGATTGATGTCGGCCACGCCCTCGCCCATGGTGGCGGCCAGTTCCTTGTTGACGATGGACACCAGCAGCTGGCCGGGCTGCAGGGAGCCCAGCACCTCCTGGCCCAGCGCTTTTTCCTTGACGCGCGCAACGAAGTCGCGCACCACGGGCAGGGCCACGT
The DNA here is from genome assembly GCF_043104645.1 of Delftia sp. WSY_12. NCBI lineage: Bacteria > Pseudomonadati > Pseudomonadota > Betaproteobacteria > Burkholderiales > Comamonadaceae > Delftia > Delftia sp. WSY_12. Next base: position 90,655 of record NZ_JBICKW010000060.1, on the reverse strand, counting down.
CGGCCTCGAGCAGGGCCATGCGCACTTCGCGCAGCATGTCCTGTACGTTGGATTCGGTGATGCGGGCCTGGCCGCGCATCTCCTTGACGAGTCGCGAAAGTTTGTCGGTCAGAGCGGAGGCCATAAGCGGGGAGGAACTGGAGTCGTCGGAAAGGAAAAGGTGTGCTGCAGCGAGCCAGCCGGGGCCAGGTTGCCGAATGGGGCCAGGCGGGGCCGGGTCGCGGCACGGACCCTGCAGATCCCGACGATTCTACCCGCTGCCCCTGCAGGGGTAAGTACCGGCCTTCCCTGCCGCGCAGCGGGCACCGGCCGGCAGTAACATCCACACTGTTTCCATAGATTATGGCTATCGCCTTGTGCAGTGCCGGCTTGCTACCGCCTAGGAGTCTTCATGCCCGATACGCCGTATGGCCAGTTCCTGGACCGTGTGCCCGACGGTTTTCTTCTGTTTGACGAGCAGGGCTGCCTGCTCGATGCCAATGCCCATGCCTGCGCCAGCCTGGGCCATCACAAGGCCGCCATGCTGGGGCTGGGCATCATGGACGTGTGGCCCGACGCGGACGGACTGAGGCGCGGTCCCTGGCAGGACATGGCCGTGGACAGCCAGGCCCATCTCTGCGGCCGACTGATCCGCCGCGACGGCACCAGCTTCCCCGCCGAGCTCCATATCTATTGCCAGTCGCTGTCGGGCAGGCGGCTTTTCTTCACCACCTGGCACGAGCTCAGCGAGCGCACCGGCCAGGACGAGCCGATCGGCCAGCCCGATGCGCAGCTGGAGCCGCTCCTGCGAAAAAGCACCGGGCCGTGGCAGGATTCGACGCGCCTGCTGGAAGCCGTGATGCACGAAACGCCCGACCTGGTCTTCGCCAAGGACCGGCAGGGCCGCTACACCTTCGTCAACCCCGCCGCCGCGCGCTTTTCCGGGCGCACGCCCGAAGACATCGTGGGCAAGACCGACCAGGAACTGTTCCCCGACAGCAGCTTCACCCACAGCGACCGCCGGGTGCTGGACAGCGACGCCCCCGTGGTGTCGGAGGATCATTTGCTGGTCAACGGGCAGCGCCGCCTCTTCCAGTCCACCAAAATTCCTTACCGCAATGACGAGGGCCGGACCGTGGGCGTGCTGGGCATTGCGCGCGACATCACCCTCATGCGCCAGACCGAGTCCCAGCTGCAAAAAAGCTACGACGTGCTGCGCCAGGCCGAACAGCTGGCGCGCCTGGGCAGCTGGACATGGGAGCTGGACACCGAACACTTCCAGGCCTCGGAGATGATGTATGTGATGAACGGCCTGGACCCCCAGGGTCCGCCGCTGACGCGCCATGCCCTGCGCGCCATGCTCGGACCGCAGGATCTTGCCCGGCTCACCGCTGCCGTGCAGCTGTGCATCGGCACCGGCCAGTCCTACAGCCTCGATGTCGTGCACCACTGCCCGGACGGACGGAGGTTCGCGGCCCGCCTCATGGGCCGCGCCCTGCGCGACGAGCAAGGCCGCATCGTCGCGCTCAGCGGCACGCTGCAGGACCTGTCCGAACGCGAGGACGCACGCATGCGCCTCGAAGCCCTGGCCGACAACCTGCCCAGCGGCGCCATCTACCGCCTGGAAGGCGGCCTGGCGCAACTGCGGCTCAGCTACATCAGTGCCGGCATAGAGAACCTGATCGGCGTGCCGGCCCACGCCATCATGGCCGACCGTCAGGCCTACCTGAATGCCATCCATCCCGAGGACCTGCCGCATTACCAGCAGATGCTGCAGTGCTCGGTCGATACGCTGCGGGTCTTCGACTGCCGCTTCCGCGTGATCAGGCCCGATGGTGAGGTCCGCTGGCTGCGCTGCCGATCGGCCCCCCGGAGCAGCCACGAGGGCATGGTCTGGGACGGCATCATGCTGGACATCACCCGCGAGCGCGAGGCCGAGCAGGCGCTGCAGCAGGCCAAGGAGGCCGCAGAAGCGGCCGAACGGGCCAAGTCGGATTTCCTGGCCATCATGAGCCACGAAATCCGCACCCCCATGAACACCGTCATCGGCATGACGCGCCTGGTACAGCAGACCGCGCTGACATCACGCCAGCGCGGCTACCTGGAGAAGGTGGAGCGCTCGGCCAGCGCCCTGCTGGCCGTGATCAACGACGTCCTCGACTTTTCCAAGATAGAGGCGGGCATGCTGGCGCTGGAGGAAGTGGATTTCGCCCTTGACGATGTGCTGGAGACCGTCTCGGCCTCCACGGCGCTGCGCGCAGAGGAAAAGGGGCTGGAAGTGGTCTATGCGCTGGACCCGCACCTGCCGCCCCGGTTGCGCGGCGACCCGCTGCGCCTGGGCCAGGTGCTGACCAACCTGGTCGGCAATGCCATCAAGTTCACCGAGCATGGCGAGGTGGTGATCTCCCTGCATCTGGAGCCGCCGCTGGCGTGCGCGCCGGTGGAGGCCGACGCGCACGCCACGGCAGCGCCCCTGCACCACCTGTGCGTGAACGTGCGCGACACCGGCATAGGCCTGGATGCATCGCGGGCCGAACGGCTGTTCCAGCCTTTCACCCAGGCCGACATCCAGACCACGCGCCGCCACGGCGGCACCGGCCTGGGCCTGGCCATCTGCCACAGGCTGGTGCAGCTCATGGGCGGCGAGATCAGCGTCTGCAGCCAGCCCGGCCAGGGCAGCAACTTCCGCTTCACGGCCAAGGTCCGGCCTGCCACGGATGCGCCGCTGGACGGCCACGACAACCTGGGCAGCACCGGCGTTCTCATCGTCGATGACAACGCCAGCGCGCGCGAGGCCCTGGCCGCCATGGTGCGCAAACTGGGCATGCGCTGCGATACGGCGGCGGACGGCATGCAGGCGCTGCACATGCTGCAAGAGGCCGCACGCCAGGAATCCCCCTACGGCCTGGCCCTGCTGGACTGGCGCATGCCCGGCATGGACGGGCTGGACCTGGCACGCCGCATGCGCGAGCAGCAGGACCTGGCCAAGACCCCGGCTGCGCTCATGGTCACGGCCTTCGGGCGCGACGAAGTGCAGCTGCAGGCCGCGCAGTTGGGCCCGCGGGGCCTGCTGATCAAGCCCTTGACCGCATCGGCACTGCGCTCGTGCATCCGGGAGGCACTGCGGGACCCCGAATCGCCCCCGCCGGAAAGCCCGGCGGCCGGCCCCTCGCCACAGCAGCGCTACCCGGGCCTGCCTGGGCGCAGGGTGCTGGTGGTGGATGACAACGTACTCAACCGCGAGGTGGCCACCGAGCTGCTGGAGCAGGCCGGCATATCGGTACAGACTGCGCAGGACGGTCTGCAGGCGCTGCAGCTGCTGGACACCCAGCCTTTCGATGCCGTGCTCATGGACGTGCACATGCCCGGCATGGACGGCCTCAGTGTCACGCGCACCATCCGCACGCGCAGCGCGCTGCGGCATCTTCCGGTGATCGCGCTGACTGCGCAGGCCTATGTCGAGGAGCGCGCCCGGATCGAGGCCGCAGGCATGAATGCCCATCTGACCAAACCCGTTGACGATGTGCTGCTGTACGAGACACTGCAGCGCTGCCTGCGCGCGGGCCCTCCTCCAACGGCAGCGCTTGCGCCGGCCGCGCCCTTGCAGCCGACGCCGTCAAGCCCTGCCCAGGCCTGGGATCCGGCACGGCTGCGGCAACGCCTTGCCGGCCAATCGCCGCGCATGCTCCACGCCATCGAAGGCTTTGCCCAGGACTTTGCCGATGCGCCGCAACGGCTGCGCGATGCCGTGCGCAGCGGCCATTGGGACACCGTGGCATCGCTGGTGCACACCTTCAAGGGCAGTCTGGGCTACCTGGGCGCGGACCTGCTGGAGCAATGGTCGGCCATGGCCGAGACCGGTGCGCAAGCCTGCCTGTCAGGCGACGGCAATGGCGGCAACGCCCGGCCCGGCGGCGATCTGCAATCCCTGGTCCAGGCGCTGGCCGATGGACTGCAGGGCCTGCTGGCGGAAATCGCCCGGCGGTCCGGGCAGACGGCCGTAGTGGCCGTGGCGTCCGCGGCCGCCGTGACCGCCGTGACCACTGCCGCGCCCCCCCCGCAGCGGCAGCCGATGACCGCGGAAGAAGTCTCGTCCACCCTGGCTCGGCTGCGGCTGCAGATTGCCGACAGCGACTATGCCGCCATGGCCGAACTGGATCGGCTGCGGCCCCTGGTCGACGGGCGCCATGCGTCCGTGCTGCAGCGCATCCAGCGCTGCACCGAGTCCCTGGAAACCGAGGCGGCGCTGCAGGCGCTCGAACAGCTGGCGCGGAGCATGGCCGTGAACCGGACGGTCCTACCGGGAGCTGCAGATGTTTGAAGCCTTGACCGGGCCGGAACTGCCCACGGTCCTCATCGTTGACGACGAACGGCTGAACCGCAGCATGCTGGCCGAGCTGCTGAGCCCCCACTACCGTGTGCTGCTGGCCAAGGACGGCCCGGGTGCGCTGGTGATCGCCCAGCGCGAAGCCCACCGGCTGCAGCTGATCCTGCTGGACCTGGCCATGCCCGGCATGAACGGCTACGAGGTGCTGGGTGCGTTGCGCGCCCAGGAGCGCACCGCCCATATCGCCGTCATCTTCATCACCGGCCAGAGCAATGCCCAGGCCGAGGAATACGGCCTGCGCCTGGGCGCGGCCGACTATGTCTCCAAGCCCATACGTCCCGCCGTGGTCGAGGTGCGCGTGCGCAACCAGATACGCCTGGCCCTGCAGCGCCAGGCCCTGGAGCGCCTGGCCATGGTGGACGGACTGACAGGGCTGGCCAACCGCCGCCACTTCGACGACATGCTGGAGCGCTCCCACCGCCGCAGCCTGCGCACGGGCGAGTCCGTGGGCCTGGCTCTCATTGATATAGACCACTTCAAGCAATACAACGACTGCTATGGCCATGTGCAGGGGGACGAGGCGCTCAAGGCAGTGGCCGCCACGCTGCAGCGCCATGCGCGCCGGCCCTACGACCTGGCAGCGCGCTTTGGCGGCGAGGAATTCGCGCTCATCCTCCCCGGCGAAAGCGACGCCCAGGTCATGGCCGAGAATTTCCGCCAGGAAGTGCTGCGCCTGTCCATCGCCCACGCCGCCTCTCCCACGGCGCCGCTGCTCACCGTCAGTTGCGGCGTACTCACCGTGCGGCAGCCGTCTGCCGCGCCTTTGGAAACCTGGCTGCAGAAGGTGGACGGCCTGCTCTACCAGGCCAAGGCCCTGGGGCGCAATCGCATCGAGGCAGCCATCGAGCCCTGAAGAAAATGCGCTCCGAACCACGGCACGGCGCCCGGATTCTGAGCCTGCACAACCGGCGGCAGGAAAGCCACAGCTATCATAGAAAGATGCTCTCCGTCCCCCTGATTTCCGCCAACGCATCGCCCCTGGGCTGGATGCTGGCGCTTGCCGCAGCCGTGGCCTATGCCGTGCCGGCCGCCGGTGCCCGACGCATCAGCCATGCTGGCGCCCGCGCCGCATTGCGCCTGGCCTGGGTGCTCCACGCCCTGGCCCTGGCCTGGGGCCTGCTCGGGGAACAGCCGCACTTCGGGTTCGCGCCAGCACTGTCCATGACGGCCTGGCTGGTGCTCACCGTCTATGGGGTCGAACAGCAGTTGTTCCCCAAGATGCGCGCGCAATTGGCGCTGTCAGCGCTGGGCACGGCCGCCGTGCTCCTGGCCGCGCTGTTTCCGGGAACGCCCCTGCATGTCAACGCCTCGCCCTGGCTGCCGCTGCACCTGGCGCTGGGCATTGCCTCCTACGGACTGTTCGCCGCCGCCGTGGTCCATGCCTCGCTGATGACACGCGCCGAGCAGCACATGCGGCTGGGCGGCGGCGGGCATGACAGCGGCCTGCCCCTTCTCACGCTGGAGCGCCTGACCTTCCGCTTCGTGTCCGCAGGCTTTGTGCTGCTCACGGCCACGCTGGCCGCAGGCTGGCTGTTCGGCGAACAGCTCTACGGCAAGGCCTGGGTCTGGAACCACAAGTCGGTGTTCTCGCTGCTGTCGTGGCTGACCTTTGCCGTGCTGCTGATCGGCCGTGCGCGCTTTGGCTGGCGTGGCCGCAGCGCCGTGCGCGTGCTCTACGCAGGCGCCGCGCTGCTGCTGCTGGCCTATGCGGGATCACGCTTCGTGATGGAAGTGCTGCTGGAGCGCGCCGCATGAAGTACCTGCTGGTCCTGATCGTCATCGTCATTGCCGTCGGCGTCTGGCGCAGCCAGCGCCGTGCCGAGGCCCGCGAGCGGCGCCAGGCGGCTGCGCCGCGCAACCCGGCCAACCCGGCCAACGCGCCGCTGGCGGCACCGCAGGACATGGTCGAATGCGCGCACTGCGGACTGCACCTGCCGCGCAGCGAAGCCATCGAGGCCGCAGGCCGCAGCTATTGCAGCGCCGAGCACCGGGCCCTGGCGCAACGGCGCTGAGCATGCAGGACGCCGCCCGCTCCCAGCCGCCCACCATCGACGAGGCCACGGCGCAGTCGCCGCACGACGCCAACGCCCCCTTCGTCCGGCTGTGGCAGGGATTTCTGACGGGCCGTGTTCTCATCGCCACTGCGCTGCTGCTGCTGCAGCTGGCGCTGCTCAGCGTGCAGCCCGGCGGCAATCCCCTGGTCTGGCTGGTCTGCCTGGGCTACCTGGGGCTGACGCTGCTGGTGCGGCTGACCGCACGCGAGCAGCCGCCCTCTGCCCGCGCCGGAGTGCACTGGCTGCCCGTGATCGGCGTGGACATCGCGGCCATCTGCCTGCTGCAGGTGTTGCAGACAGGCCCGCTCAACTACTCGGCCCTGCTGGCCATCCCCATCCTGATTTCGGCCGTGCTGGGCAATCTGACGCTGGCGCTGGCCACCACGGCCAGCGTCACGCTGCTGACCCTGGGCTGGGTCGCATGGCAGGACCTAGCGGGCCGCATAGAAAGTACCCAGGCCTACTACCAGGCCAGCTTTGCCTGCGCAGGCTATTTCGCCGTGGCCTATCTGACGCACGAGCTGGCGCGCCGCGTGCGGCGCGAGCGGCACCTGGCACAGCACAGCAGCCGCAAGGCCCAGGCCCAGGAGCAGGTCAATGCCCTGGTGATCCGCCACCTGGGCGAAGGCGTGCTGGTGGTTGATCCCCAATTCCGCGTGCAGCAGGCCAACCCGGCCGCGCTGCACCTGCTGGGACTGGCCGACGCGCATGCCCTGCCCTTCGCCCTCAAGGAACACGCCGGCTGGCAGCGGCTGCAGGATGCCGTGGCCCAGAGCTTTGCCCAGAACCTGCCGATATCGGCCGCCATCCATCTGCAGTCCATCGGCCAGGAAGGCATGACGGGACTGCATCTGCGAACCTGGCTGACCGAGGTCGCCACCCCGTCCGACGCCACCGATGCCGCCGAGCCCGCGCTGCTGCAGCAGCTGTGCGTGGTCTTTCTGCACGACCTGCGCGAAATGGAGGCGCGGCTGCGCACGGAAAAGCTGGCCTCCATGGGCCGCATGTCCGCCGCCGTGGCCCATGAGATCCGCAATCCGCTGGCCGCCATCACCCAGGCCAACGCCCTGCTGGCAGAAGATCTGGCGCAGAACCCGGCCCAGCAGCAGCTGTGCCGCATCGTGGGCCAGAACGCCGAGCGGCTGGCGCGCACCGTCGAGGACGTGCTCAACATCGCGCGGGCCCAGCAGCACATTGGCGAGGCCCACGCCGGCCTGCTGGACCTGGACCAGCATGTGGCCCAGGCCTGCCAGGAGTGGCAGGCCCAGGGCCAGCCTGCGCGCAGCGTCCAGCTGCTGCTGGACGCGCGCGCAAGGACCGTGGTGTTCGACGGCGAGCACCTGCGCCGCATCCTGGTGAACCTGCTGGACAACGCCCAGCGCTACCGCAGCAACGCCCAGCAGCCGCATACGCTGCAGGTGCTGACCGGCGCGCCGGCCGCAGGCCAGATCTGGCTGCAGGTCTGGAGCGACGGCGCCGCACTGGAGCCCACGGTGCAGCGCCATCTGTTCGAGCCCTTCTTCTCGTCGGAAAGCCGCTCCAGCGGCCTGGGCCTGTACATCTGCCGCGAGCTGTGCCAGCGCTACGATGCAGGCATCAGCTACCAGCGGCTGTCGCGGCCCGCGCCGCACGGCCCTGTCGAGGGCAATGCCTTCAGCATCGTGTTCCGCGCCGGCGCCGCATCGGCTCTGCCGGCCTCCCTGTTTGACCAGATTGTGGTGTGATGCCCTTGAACTCCCTGCCCGCTGCCGCATCGATTCTTGTCGTGGACGACGAGCCGGATCTGCGCACCCTCTATGAACTGACCCTGCTGCGCGAAGGCTACCGCGTGGAAACCGCCGCCAGCGTGGGCGAGGCGCGCGAACAGCTGCAGACCCAGCGCTTCGACGTGGTCATCACCGACATGCGCCTGCCCGACGGCATGGGAATGGAGCTGCTGCAGGACCTGCGCAACCAGCAGCGGCGAGAACGCTGCGTGGTCATGACCGCCTACGGTTCGGCCGAAAATGCCGTCGAAGCCCTGCGCTCGGGCGCCTTCGACTATCTGACCAAGCCCGTGGACCTCAAGCAGTTCCGCCTGGTCGTGGCCTCGGCCGCCCAGGGCGTGGGCGGCGTGCCGCCCCCCGGCGTGATGCCGGCGCGCAGCCCCTCGGCGGCGTCGGCCGCAAGCCCCGTGCTCAGCGGCGGCGGGGCGCTCGACGCCATGGTTGGGGAGTCGCCCGCCATGCAGGCCGTCAAGCAGCGCATTGCCAAGGTGGCGCGCGGCATGGCGCCGGTGCTGGTGCACGGCGAGTCGGGCACGGGCAAGGAGCTGGTGGCGCGCGCCCTGCACGCCTGCAGCCAGCGCGCCCACGGCCCCATGGTGGCCGTGAACTGCGGCGCCATCCCCGAAAACCTGCTGGAGGCCGAGTTCTTCGGCGCCCGCAAGGGCTCCTATACCGGAGCCACCCAGGACCGCGACGGCTATTTCCAGGCGGCACGCGGCGGCACCCTGTTCCTCGACGAAATCGGCGACCTGCCGCTGCCCATGCAGGCCAAGCTGCTGCGCGCCATCCAGGAACGCCGCGTGCGCCCCCTGGGCTCGGCGCAGGAGGAAGCAGCCGACGTGCGCATCGTCAGCGCCACCCACCGCGACCTGGCCGCCGACGTGCAGGCAGGACGTTTTCGCCAGGACCTGTACTACCGCCTCAACGTCATCGAAGTACTTCTTCCGCCGCTGCGCGAGCGCCGCGAGGACCTGCCCGCGCTGTGCCGTGCATTGCTGGCACGGCTGTCGCAGGAGTCGGGCCTGCCCATGCCCGAGATCGACGAGCGTTCCCTGGAGCAGATCGCCCGCCTGCCCCTGCCCGGCAATGTGCGTGAACTGGAGAACCTGCTGCACCGCGCCATCACGCTGGGCGAGGAAGGGCCGCTGCGCATAGACCCCGAGATGCAGCTGCCCTGCGGCACTCCGCCGGCTCCACCCGCATCGGCGCAGACCCAGGCGCACGACGGCGCCGCACCGCCGCCGGAGCCTGCCGACATGGAGCTGCCCCGCGACCTGCAGGCCTGGCTGGACGAGCGCGAGCGCAGCATCCTGGTGCAGGCGCTGCAGGAAAACGGCTTCAACCGCACGGCCACGGCCGCGCGCCTGGGGCTGAGCCTGCGCCAGATCCGCTACCGCATCGACCGGCTGAACATCGCCCTGCCCGGCGACGCCAGCGCCGAGGCGGACGGAGGCGGCCATGGCGAAGCCTGATCCGCAGGCACCAGCTACCACGACCACGGCCCCGGCCTGGACCTGGCAAGGCGGCTGGCTGCAACAGGCACGCCACCTGCCCTCGCCCAACTTCGGCGAGCGCCCGGCCCAGGCCCTGGTCGATCTGGTCGTCGTGCACTCCATCAGCCTGCCCCCCGGCGAGTACGGCACGGGGGCGGTCCAGCAACTGTTCACCAACCAGCTCGACTGGGACGCCCATCCTTACTACCAGGGCATACGCGGCCTGGAGGTGTCGGCGCATTTCTTCGTCACGCGCCTGGGCGAGGTCTGGCAATTTGTGGACTGTGACGCGCGCGCCTGGCATGCGGGCGCCTCCAGCTGGCGCGGCAAGGATCGCTGCAACGACGACTCCATCGGCATAGAGCTGGAGGGCCTGGAGGGACTGCCGTTCGAGCCGGCGCAATATGCGGCCCTGGAGAACCTGTGCGAAGCCATCGCCGCACGCTACCCCGTCGCCCATCTCGCAGGCCATGAGCACATTGCGCCCGGCCGCAAACGCGATCCCGGCCCCGGCTTCGACTGGCCCCGGCTGCGCGGGCTGCTGTCCCGTCACCAGGCCACGGCGAACTGGCAGCTGCCGCCCCGCGCCGGCCAGCCCTCCACGTAAGCACACACCCTCCTGCCGGACTGCGCCAGGCCTTGCACGCAGGCCGGCTTGTCCACAGGCCCAGGAAAAGTGCGCTGTCAATCCAGAAAGCAACCCATGTGGCGCGCAGGCGCACGCCGGGCCGGCCTGATCTTTTTTTACAAATTCACGCATGTGTCGCAGCCCCACTGTTCATGGGGCTTTCGGCGGTCCGACCGGCGCAGCGGCAAGGCTGTAGCGGCTTGCGACAGGCCATCGCCCGCCAGCCACCGCGCAGCGGTGATCTGCTGCTATGGGCTTGCATGCTGGGCACTGTTTTGGCGCAGCGCAAACAGCGGTTTTCCGGCCGTGAGTACCCCGTGTACATGAGACGGCGATACACTACAGGTAGTGCCTGAGAGCACGCCGGACACCATATCTAGTGTTCACAAGCTGTGCACACCCTGTGAAAACGGTGTGCACATCCGGCCATCGATTCCATCTCCCAGCAAGCCTGCCCCCAGTGCAGGTCCGCGTCCGTTCTATCCACAAACACCCGTTGAGGAAACTCATGCAAGAAGCACTGAATTCTTTGGCTCCCGCTGCGCACGGTGATGCTGCCAATCCTTCCTCCGCCCATCACCTGTCCGTGCAGGACGGCTACCAGATCATCCGCCGCAGCGGCGACGTGGTGCCCTTCACCCCGCAAAAGATCGCCGTCGCGCTGACCAAGGCCTTCCTGGCCGTGCGCGGCGCCCAGGGCGCTGCCTCCGCCAGCGTGCGCGAGACCGTGGACGAGCTCACCCAGGCCGTGGTGCGCGCCCTGCTGCGCTCGCGTCCGGGCGGCGGCACCTTCCATATTGAAGACGTGCAGGACCAGGTCGAGCTGGGCCTGATGCGCGGCGGCCACCACGACGTGGCGCGCGCCTACGTGCTGTACCGCGACCGCCGCAACCAGGAGCGTGCCGAGCAGAAGAAGGCCGCCGAGGCCGCTGCCGCCGCTGCGGCCGCGCCCGCCCCCGTGCTGCATGTGACCGACAACGGCCAGCGCGTTCCTCTGGACCAGGCCCGCCTGCTGGCCCTGATCGAGGCCTCCTGCCGCAACCTCAATGCCGACATCCAGGCCGCGCCCATCGTTGCCGAGACGCTGCGCAACCTGTACGACGGCGTGCCGATCGAAGAAGTCTTCAAGGCCTCCATCCTGGCCGCGCGCACGCTGATCGAAAAGGACCCCGACTACACCTACGTCACCGCCCGCCTGCTGCTGCACACCATCGTGCGCGAGGTCATGGGCCATGACGTGCAGCCTGCCGACATCCAGTCGGCCTACGCCGCCTACTTCCCCGGCTTCATCCAGAAGGGCGTGGACAACGAGCTGCTCAACCCCGAGCTGCTGAACTACGACCTGCCCCGCCTGGCTGCCGCCCTCAAGGCCGAACGCGACCAGCAGTTCGACTACCTGGGCCTGCAGACCCTGTATGACCGCTACTTCCTGCACGTGCGCAAGACGCGCATCGAGCTGCCCCAGTCCTTCTTCATGCGCGTGGCCATGGGCCTGGCGCTGCAGGAAGAGGACCGCAACGCGCGCGCCATCGAGTTCTACGAACTGCTGTCTTCCTTCGACTTCATGAGCAGCACGCCCACGCTGTTCAACAGCGGCACGCTGCGCTCGCAGCTGTCTTCGTGCTACCTGACCACGGTGCCCGACGATCTGGACGGCATCTATGAGTCGATCAAGGAAAACGCCCTCCTGTCCAAGTTCGCCGGCGGCCTGGGCAACGACTGGACGCGCGTGCGCGCCCTGGGTTCGCGCATCAAGGGCACGAACGGCGAGTCGCAGGGCGTGGTGCCCTTCCTCAAGGTGGTCAACGACACGGCCGTGGCCGTGAACCAGGGCGGCAAGCGCAAGGGCGCCGTCTGCACGTACCTGGAGACCTGGCACCTGGACATCGAGGAATTCCTCGAGCTGCGCAAGAACACGGGTGACGACCGCCGCCGCACGCACGACATGAACACGGCGAACTGGATTCCCGACCTGTTCATGAAGCGCGTCATGGAAAAGGGCCAGTGGACCCTGTTCTCGCCCTCCGATGTCGGCGACCTGCACGACCTCTTCGGCGCAGCCTTCGAGCGCGCCTACACGGCCTACGAAACCAAGGCCGACACCGGCGAACTCAAGCTGTTCAAGCGCATCCCGGCCGTGGACCTGTGGCGCAAGATGCTGTCCATGCTGTTCGAGACCGGCCACCCCTGGGTCACCTTCAAGGACCCCTGCAACGTGCGCTCGCCCCAGCAGCACGCCGGCGTGGTGCACTCGTCCAACCTGTGCACCGAGATCACGCTGAACACCAGCGACACCGAGACCGCCGTCTGCAACCTGGGCTCGGTCAACCTGGCGCGCCACATCACCAACGGCGCCATCGACCACGGCAAGCTGCGCAAGACCATCACCACGGCCATGCGCATGCTGGACAACGTGATCGACATCAACTACTACGCCGTGCAGAAGGCCAAGGACTCCAACCTGCGCCATCGCCCCGTGGGCCTGGGCCTGATGGGCTTCCAGGATGCGCTCTATGAAATGCGCATCGCCTACGCCAGCGACGCGGCCGTCGAGTTCGCCGACCAGTCGATGGAAGCCATCTGCTACTACGCCTACTGGGCCTCCACCGAACTGGCCAGGGAACGCGGCCAGTACTCCAGCTACAAGGGCTCGCTGTGGGACCAGGGCATCCTGCCGCTGGACACGCTGAACCTGCTGGAGAAGGCCCGCGGCGGCTACGTGGAAGTGGACCGTTCCTCGCGCCTGGACTGGGATGCGCTGCGCGCCAAGATCGGCCAGCACGGCATGCGCAACTCCAACTGCGTGGCCATCGCGCCCACGGCGACCATCTCCAACATCGTCGGCGTCGATGCCTCCATCGAGCCTTCGTTCGGCAACCTGTCGGTCAAGTCCAACCTGTCCGGCGAGTTCACCGTCATCAACCAGTACCTGGTGCGCGACCTGAAGCGCCTGGGCCTGTGGGACGACGTGATGGTCATGGACCTCAAGCATTTCGACGGCTCGCTGCGCCCCATCGACCGCGTGCCCCAGGACGTCAAGAACCTGTACGCCACCGCCTTCGAGGTCGAGCCCACCTGGCTGGTCGAGGCCGCTGCACGCCGCCAGAAGTGGATCGACCAGGCCCAGAGCCTGAACATCTACATGGCCGGCGCCTCGGGCAAGAAGCTGGACGACACCTACAAGCTGGCCTGGCTGCGTGGTCTGAAGACCACCTACTACCTGCGCACCACCAGCGCCACCAACATCGAGAAGTCCACGGTGCAAAGCCGCGTGCTCAACGCAGTGCCCACGGCTGCCGCCCAGCCCGCTGCCGTGAGCACCTCCAGCGCCCTGGAAGCCGCGGCAGCCGCCGCACGCGCCCAGGCCCCGGCGACGGACATCAAGTTCTGCGCCATCGACGATCCCGGCTGCGAAGCCTGCCAGTAAGCCGCGCAGCGCGGGGCCTCGCCACGGCGCAGTCCCCGCGCCCTGCCCGCCAGCCAGCGCCATGCGCAGGATCTTCGCCATGGACCTTGGGCCTGCTCAACATGCCAGGCCACCCATGGTCCTACATTGACCGGAGCAGAAAGAGAGGCCTCTTTCGCACCGAATGAACTGAACATATGCCTCAGGGCATGCCGGAGAAAATTGCAATGCTGACCTTTGACGACGACGCCACCCTCTCGAACACGCCGACCGGCGCAGGAACTGCCCCCGCCACCGGCACACACCAGCGCGTCAACGCCGCCGACAAGCGAATCATCAACGCCAAGACCGACGTCAACCAGCTGGTGCCCTTCAAGTACAAGTGGGCCTGGGAAAAGTACCTGGCCACCTGCGCCAACCACTGGATGCCCCAGGAAGTGAACATGAACCGCGACATCGCCCTGTGGAAGGACCCCAACGGCCTGACCGAGGACGAGCGCCGCATCGTCAAGCGCAACCTGGGCTTCTTCGTGACGGCCGACTCGCTGGCTGCCAACAACATCGTGCTGGGCACCTACCGCCACATCACCGCACCCGAGTGCCGCCAGTTCCTGCTGCGCCAGGCCTTCGAGGAAGCCATCCACACCCACGCCTACCAGTACATCGTGGAGTCGCTGGGTCTGGATGAAGGCGAGATCTTCAACGCCTATCTCGAGGTTCCCTCCATCCGCGACAAGGACGAATTCCTGATCCCCTTCATCGAGGCGATCATGGACCCCAGCTTCAAGACCGGCACCTTCGAGACCGACCAGACGCTGCTGAAGTCGCTCATCGTTTTCGCCTGCCTGATGGAGGGCCTGTTCTTCTACGTGGGCTTCACGCAGATCCTGGCCCTGGGCCGTCAGAACAAGATGACCGGCGCTGCCGAGCAGTACCAGTACATCCTGCGCGACGAGTCCATGCACTGCAACTTCGGCATCGACCTGATCAACCAGCTCAAGCTCGAAAATCCGCAGCTGTGGACACCCGAATTCAAGGAAGAAATCACGGCGCTTTTCGTCAAGGCCGTCGAGCTGGAATACCGCTACGCAGAGGACACCATGCCGCGCGGCGTGCTGGGCATGAACGCATCGATGTTCAAGGGCTACCTGCGCTACATCGCCAACCGCCGCGCCACGCAGATCGGCCTGGAGGCCCTGTTCCCCAACGAGGAAAACCCGTTCCCCTGGATGAGCGAGATGATCGATTTGAAGAAGGAACGTAACTTCTTTGAGACACGCGTCATCGAGTATCAAACCGGAGGCGCACTTTCCTGGGATTAATCGCTTCTCTGCAGGCACAATGCGAACCATGACGCGCTTCACGCTTTTGCAATACCGATGGTGTTGCGGCGTGGGGCGTCTCCGTGTTCATTGCGATGCGTCACTCCACATCGCATTGAATCGCTTCGGAGCCCCGTACCCCGAAGTGTTTTGTGCAAATCAACGAAGGAGAAGATGATGGCAACTGCGAAGAAGACGGCCTCTACCAAGGCCCCCACCGACAAGAAGACCACCGCCAAAAAGGCGGCCGCCCCCAAGGCTGAAGCCGTGAAGAAAGCCACGGCCACTGCCAAGGCAGCGCCCGCCAAGAAGGCTGCGGCTCCTGCTGCAAAGAAGGCTGCCGCTCCCGCCAAGAAGGCTGCTGCTCCTGCTGCCAAGAAGGCTGCTGCGCCTGCTGCGAAGAAGGCCGCTGCTCCCGCCAAGAAGGCTGCAGCTCCTGCTGCCAAGAAGGCCGCCGCTCCTGCCAAGAAGGCTGCTGCTCCTGCTGCAAAGAAGGCCGCTGCTCCCGCCAAGAAGGCTGCTGCTCCTGCTGCAAAGAAGGCCGCTGCTCCCGCCAAGAAGGCTGCTGCTCCTGCTGCCAAGAAGGCCGCCGCTCCCGCCAAGAAGGCTGCTGCGCCTGCTGCAAAGAAGGCCGCCGCTCCTGCCAAGAAGGCTGCTGCTCCTGCTGCAAAGAAGGCCGCAGCTCCCGCCAAGAAGGCTGCTGCGCCTGCTGCAAAGAAGGCCGCTGCGCCTGCTGCCAAGAAGGCCGCAGCGCCCGCCAAGAAGGCTGCTGCGCCTGCTGCAAAGAAGGCTGCCGCTCCTGCCAAGAAGGCTGCTGCTCCTGCCGCCAAGAAGGCCGCAGCTCCCGCCAAGAAGGCTGCAGCTCCTGCGGCCAAGAAGCCCGCCGCTGCACCGGCTGCCAAGCCCGCAGCAGCACCCGCCAAGGCTGCAGCAGCTCCTGCCGCTCCCGCCAAGAAGGCTGCAGCGCCGAAGAAGGCCGCTGCTCCCAAGAAGGCCGCAGCAGCTCCCGCCGCTGCCGCGCCTGCAGCTCCCGCTGCCGCACCCGCGCCCATCGCGCAAACCCGCCTGGCACCCCAAGCCGCATGGCCCTTCCCCACAGGCAGCAAGCCCTGAGACTTCTCCGGTCTCAAAGCAAAAAGCCCGGCTCTTTCGAGTCGGGCTTTTTTCATTGCGACGATGGCGGCTGTACCGCCACCCGGCGATCACCGCCTCAGGGCTTGGCGAAGTCCAGCACGTAGTTCTGCGGGCCGCGGCTGGCAATCTTGAGCGCACCCAGGCGGTTGCCCAGTTCTGCACAACGCACCAGATCCCAGCCACGCTCCAGGCCGAACAGCAGGGCGCCACGCCACGCGTCGCCACAGCCCGTGGGGTCGACCACGGCAGCGGGCTGCACAGGCGCCACCGGGGTCTTGGTGCCTTGCACCCAGACCTCGCAGCCTTGCGCGCCCAGCGTCACCACCAGGCCCTGCACCTGCCCTGAAATCTGCTCCAGGCTCCAGCCCGTGCGCTCGCTGAGCATGCGGGCTTCATAGTCGTTCACGGCCACCCAGTCGGCCTGCTCGATGAAGCGACGCAGATCCTGCCCGTCGAACATGGGCAGGCCCTGGCCCGGATCGAAGACGAAGGGAATGCCTGCAGCCTTGAACTGCTGGGCATGCTCGATCATGGCCTCGCGGCCATCGGGAGCGATGATGCCCACGCGCACCTGCTCCCTGAGTTCGGGCGTGATGCGGTTGCCGTGGGCCTGCATCATGGCACCCGGGTGGAAGGCCGTGATCTGGTTGTTGTCGCGGTCGGTCATGATCATGCACTGGGCCGTGTGCGTGTCCTGCAACTGGCCGATGTGCGCCGTGTGCACGCCCAGCTCCTGCAGGCGCTGCACATATTCGGCACCGTCACTGCCCACCATGGCCATGGGCCAGGCATCGCCCCCCAGCAGCCTCAGCGCATAGGCGATGTTGCCCGCGCACCCGCCGAAATCGCGGCGCAGCGTGGGCACCAGGAAGGACACATTGAGGATGTGCAACTGGTCAGGCAGGATCTGGTCGGCAAACCTTCCGTCGAAGGTCATGATGTTGTCGAACGCAAGCGATCCGCAGATGAGAGCGGCCATGGTGTGTCTCGGCTTTCTTGAAGAGTCAGGGGAATCAGGGATAAAAAACCAGGGCGCGGTAACCGGCAACGGCGGACTCCAGGCCCTGCACTTCGACCGGGGCGGTCACGCTCCATTCGCCATGGCCCTCGATCTGCGCGGGGGCACCGAACTGGTCGAGCCGGATCACGCGCCGCAGCAGCAGCTTGTCCTGCGCATCGGTGAGCGTGAGTTCGACAGCGGGCATGGCCACGGGGAAGTCGGAACGGTTCTCCAGGCTCAGGCTCCATTGGTACTGGCCGTTGCGCGGCAGCTGCCGAAAACCCGAACTGCCGATCACCACATCGCCGATCTGTCGGCGCGGCTGCAGCTCGCAGCCCGCCATGGCGCACAGGGTCTGCAGCGTGGGCGCCAGCGAAGGATGCTGCACGGCCAGCGCATCGCGCTGGCCCCACATCACCTGGCCTGCCAAAGCGCCCGCGCCCAGCAGGCAGCCCAGCACAAGGGCCACGCGTACGGCAGGCCGGCGCCAGAAGGCCTTGCGCCGCGCCTGACGCACAAAGCCGGGCTCGGCCTCGGGCAGCGCAGGCTGGTCGTCGCTGCCACCCTCGCCGTCGCTGTCGGGCCAGCGGGAGAACTCCGGCGAAGGCACGGATACCTGCGCCTGCCGCTCCGATTCACGGACCAGGCCCGTCGGGACGGACAGCGAAGGCGCATCGGCTTTCTGGGACGGCACGGCACCATCCACCTTGTGCGGCGATGGCGCGGAAACAGGCTTGTGTTCAGGCTCGGGCTGGGGTTCAGGCTCGGGTTCGGGCTCCAGGCTGGGCGGGGACGCCACCGCCGGCCCATGCCGCGCGTCAGGCTGGGGCTGCGCCGCTGGTGCAGCCACGGACGCCGCCAGGATCTCGTCCACCAGCGACGCGCCAGGCAGCTCGCGGCCCGGATCGTCGGCGGCAGAAGCCGAAGGGGTCTGCGCAGGCGGTGCCGTGGACGTGGACGCGGGCGCCTGCGGAGCCGCAGCTTCGGCAAGCGGCACGGCAGGCGAAGGCTCGACCCTGGCAGCAGGCGCCGTGCTTGCAGCAGTTGCCGTGGCTGCAGCCGGTGCCGGAGCACCCCGCCCCGGCAGCCCCACGGGCGCCGTCGGCAGCCACATGGACTCCCGGAATTCGCGGATGTCATCGTCCTCGAATTCCGGCCCATCGAGCGATGCCCCGCCCGCCACGGGATTGCCGGCGGCATGCGCAGGCGTGGCCGGCAGGGGCTGCAGATCCTCGGAGGCATCGAACACTTCATGGCAGACGCCGCAGCGCACCCACCCCTGCGAAATTCGCAGCTGGTCGGCCACCACTTTGAAACGGGTTCCACAGGCAGGACAGCGGGTGACTTGGCTCATCAGCGATCGATTGTAGGCAGCTGCTCGCGGCACGCGCCATGAAGGCGGCAGCCGCGCAGGGACTCGTGGCGCAAATCAGGCCGCGCGGCGCGCGGTCATCAGGATCCAGCCATCTTCGCTGTCGGCGACTTCGAGTGCCAGGTACGGCGCGTAGGCCTGCTTGAGTTCGTCGGCCTGGCGCTCCAGGATGCCGGCCAGCACCAGGCTTCCACCCTCCGCCACGCGGGCGCACAGCAGCGGCGCCAGCACCTTGAGCGGCGTGGCCAGGATGTTGGCCAGCACGGTGCGGTATTCACCCGTCACGGCATCGGGCAGGCCGGCCTTCAACTGCACGGCGTTGGCATCGGCGTTGTAGCGCGTGGACTCCACGGCAGCCGGGTCGATGTCCACCGCGTCGATGTCGGTGGCACCGAACTTGGCCGCACCGATGGCCAGGATGCCGGAGCCGCAGCCGTAGTCCAGCGTGCGCCCCAGGCTGCCCTCGGGCTGGCGTGCGATCCAGCGCAGGCACATGCGCGTGGTCGGGTGCGTACCCGTGCCGAAGGCCAGGCCCGGGTCCAGGCGGATGCTCACGCGCGCCTGCGGCGGCAGTTCGTGCCAGGTGGGAACAATCCAGAATTCGGGGGTGATGTCCACGGGGGCGAACTGCGACTGCGTCAGGCGCACCCAGTCCTGCTCGGGCACCTGCTTGACGGCGATGATGCTGCAGCCCTCGAAGAAGTCCTGGGGCAGCAGCAGATCACGTGCCTCTTCGGCCGCTTGCTGCGTGGGGAACAGCGCCACCAGGCGGCTGCGCTGCCAGCCGTCCTTGGGTGGCGGCATGCCGGGCTCGCCGAACAGGGCCTGCTCGGCCTCGGTCTGCGCGTCGGCGTCCTCGACCGATACGCTCAGGGCGTCCAGCGCATCCAGTGCATCGCTGATGGTTTCGACCCGGTCTTCCGGGCACAGCAGGCTCAACTCGAACATGGGCCCATCCTTTTCTAAGCAATCAATGAAAAATGCCGGCCGCCGTCGCCGGGGGCCAGCATGCATGGTCGATCGGGTGACCCGCTCAACGCTTGTTGGCGTTGCGGTGCGCCAGCCACTCTTCCAGGTAGTGGATGTTGGTGCCGCCTTCCATGAACTTGGCGTCCACCATCAGGTCCTGGTGCAGCGGGATGTTGGTCTTGATGCCTTCGACCACGGTCTCCAGCAGCGCAGTGCGCATGCGTGCCAGCGCCTGCTCGCGCGTGTCGCCGTGAACGATGATCTTGCCGATCATGGAGTCGTAGTTCGGCGGCACGAAGTAGTTGTTGTAGACGTGCGAGTCCACGCGCACGCCCGGGCCACCGGGCGCATGCCACATGGTGATGCGGCCTGGCGAAGGCATGAAGTTGTAGGGGTCCTCGGCATTCACGCGGCATTCGATCGCATGGCCCTTGAGCTGGGCATTGATCTGGCGCTGGGTGAAAGGCAGCTTCTCGCCTGCGGCCACCATGATCTGGGTGCGAACGATGTCCACGCCCGTGATCAGTTCCGTCACCGGATGCTCCACCTGCACGCGCGTGTTCATCTCGATGAAGTAGAACTCGCCGTTTTCGTAGAGGAACTCGAAGGTGCCTGCGCCACGGTAGCCCAGCTTCTTGCAGGCTGCAGCGCAGCGCTCGCCGATCTTCTCGACCAGGCGGCGGGGAATGCCGGGAGCCGGCGCTTCCTCGATGACCTTCTGGTGGCGGCGCTGCATGGAGCAGTCGCGCTCGCCCAGGTAGACGGCATTGCGATGGTTGTCGGCCAGGATCTGGATTTCCACATGGCGCGGGTTCTGCAGGAACTTCTCCATGTAGACGGCCGGATTGCCGAAGGCCGCACCGGCCTCGGCCTTGGTCATCTGCACGGCATTGATCAGCGCCGCCTCGGTATGCACCACGCGCATGCCACGGCCACCGCCGCCGCCTGCGGCCTTGATGATCACCGGATAGCCCACGGCCTTGGCGATGCGGCGGATCTGCACCGGATCGTCGGGCAGTTCGCCGTCCGAGCCCGGCACGCAGGGCACGCCCGCCTTGATCATGGCCTGCTTGGCCGAGACCTTGTCACCCATGGTGCGGATGTTGTCGGGCGTGGGGCCGATGAAGGTGAAGCCGCTCTTTTCCACGCGCTCGGCAAAGTCGGCGTTCTCGCTGAGAAAGCCGTAGCCAGGGTGGATCGCCTCGGCGTCGGTCACCTCGGCGGCCGAGATGATGGCCGGCATGTTGAGGTAGCTCAGCGGCGAAGGAGCGGGGCCGATGCACACGGCCTCGTCGGCCAGCTTGACGTACTTTGCGTCACGGTCGGCCTCGGAATACACCATCACCGCCTTGATGCCCAGTTCACGGCAGGCGCGCTGGATGCGCAGGGCGATCTCGCCCCGGTTGGCAACCAAAATTTTCTTAAACATGAAGGTCCTCGCGGCTTGGTGCCTGCGGCGGTACGCAGGCCGAAGCCGTCAGTTGAGCCAATTGCTCTGTCGCGCCGCGGCATGCGTTCGCGCCAGGGCGTCGTGCCGCTTGCGGCATCGCTCGCCTGCAGGTTACTCGATCACGAACAGGGGCTGGCCGTACTCGACGGCCTGGCCGTTTTCACCCAGGATGCGGGTAATGGTGCCGCTCTTGTCGGCCTCGATCTCGTTGAGAATCTTCATCGCTTCGATGATGCAGATGGTCTCGCCTTCCTTGACCTGGTTGCCCACTTCCACGAAAGGCTTGCCGCCAGGGCTGGATGCGCGGTAGAAGGTGCCGACCATGGGCGACTTCACCACATGTCCCGCGACGGCTGCCTCGGCAGGGGCTGCCACGGGCGCTGCTGCAGGAGCGGCCACAGGTGCTGCCACGGGCGCAGCCATCGGAGCCTGCATGGGCGCAGCCACGTAGTGCTGCACCACGGCGCCTTCGCTCTTGACGATCCGGACCTTGCCCTCTGCTTCGGTGATCTCCAGTTCCGACACGTTCGATTCGGACACCAGATCAATGAGGGTCTTGAGTTTTCGCAAATCCATGGGAGCTCCAGCGGCTAACAACTAAATAGGGCGCGAATTTACTCCAATTTCGCCCTTCTGCGTGCTTTGAGGCATATTTTTCATCAACGTCGCCATGGAATTCGGGGGATTTCCTGAGCCTGCACAGGCTCGGTCGCTGCGGAAATCAGCCTTTTGCGCTCCAGGAAGCCAGATCTTCGGTAGTAAGCTCACCTATTTTACGTTGCCGCACCAGGCCATCCTCGCCGAGCAGCACGGTGAAGGGCAGTCCGCCCTGCAGATTGCCGAGCGAGCGGGTCAGGCCCAGACCGCCTTCCACCGCCAGCGCCACGGGGAAACGCAGGGGTGTGCGGCCCAGAAAGCGCTGCACTGCCTCGGGCTTGTCCACGGCCAGGCCAATGACCTGAATGCCATGCTGGTCTTGGCGTGCCGAGAAGGCATCCAGCATGGGCAGTTCGCGCACGCACGGCGGGCACCAGGTGGCCCAAAAATTGACCAGCACCGGCTTGCCACGCCAGCGCGACAGCGTCATGGCCGAGCCATCCGGCGTGATGAAACGCTGCTGCCACAGCTGCTCTTCGGCGCTGGACTCCATGGCATGGGGCTGAAATCGCCACCAGGCCAATCCGGCGCCACCCAGTCCCGCAGCGGCGGCAACGCCGCCCATCAACCAGCGGCGGCGGGAAGATGTGTTTTGACCTGCATCCACGGAATCAGCCACGGTCGGCCTCCCCTTCGTCCTGGTTCAACAGTTTGCGCAATGCCTCTGCGCTGCCACGCGGGCTGCGCCCCTGTCCATCGGGCTTGAGCGCGCCGCGCAGATCGTCAAGATCATGGACCAGCAGGTGCACACCCACATCCTCGTTCAGCGGGCGGCAGAAGGCATGGATGCTCAGCGCCTCCACGCTCTGGCCGGTGAATCCCGTCACGGTGCTGGGTTCGTAGTTCACATGCTGGTTGATCAGTGCGATCTCTGCCGATTTGGGGTCGTCGCAAAACAGTTGCAGATAAATATCGGACAGGCGCGTGGCCGTGCCGCGCCAGACGGCGCCGGCCAGGTGGGGACGGAACTCGGCCAGGCGATCCATCCATTGCAGAGCCAGCTCGCGCAGGGCCTGCAGTTCCTGGGGCTGGGTGTCGGCGCAGAACAGGGCGATGTATTCGCGCACAGCCTCTTCCACCAGGTCATTGCCCGGCAGCGCAGTGCGCGAGGGCAGTCCCAGCTGGCGCACAGCGCGGTGCTTGGCAGGCCCCCATTCCAGACCTTCCTCGACCACGAGGCGGGCCGCAGTCTGGGCAATTTCGGCAGTGGCTTGGTCCATGGCTTTACGATCCGCTGTATCCCTACATATATATAAGAGGCCTTCCCTGCGGATGGCCCCAAGCCATTGTGACCCAAGCCGCGGCAACGCCGGCCGCTGACGGGCTTTGCATGTTCCTGCCAGCGCCTTGCACCGGCGATTTCGCAACCTTGTGTTTCCGGGACCCGGTGCCTGCTGGGCCGCAAGCTCCTGTTTTTGCAGGCCAGCCATCCCGGACATGGCGGCAACCGTAGAATGCCCGGCCATGCACATACATATTCTGGGCATCTGCGGCACCTTCATGGGCGGACTGGCCGCGCTGGCGCGCGAGGCTGGGCACCGCGTCACAGGCTGCGACGCCGGCGTCTACCCGCCGATGAGCGATCAGCTGCGTGCACTGGGCATCGAGCTGATCGAGGGCTACGGCGCCGACCAGATGACCCTGCAACCCGACATGTATGTCGTAGGCAACGTGGTCAGCCGCGCGCGCCTGCCCGACGGCAGCCCCAAGTTCCCGCTGATGGAGGCAATCCTCGAAAGCGGCGCTCCCTACACCAGCGGGCCGCAATGGCTTTGCGAACATGTGCTGCACCATCCGTCCTGCCCGCGCCATGTGCTGGCCGTGGCCGGCACGCATGGCAAGACGACCACGACGTCGATGCTGGCCTGGATTCTCGAATGCGCAGGCCTGGCTCCGGGCTTTCTGGTCGGCGGCGTGCCGCTGGACTTCGGCGTCTCGGCCCGCCTGGGTGCATCCAGGCGCCCGACGCCAGGCGAGGGCCCGGCCGGCGCGGAGCCCGTCTTCGTCATCGAGGCCGATGAATACGACACGGCCTTCTTCGACAAGCGCAGCAAGTTCGTGCACTACCGCCCGCGCACGGCCGTGCTCAACAACCTGGAGTTCGATCACGCCGACATCTTCGAGGATCTCGGTGCCATCGAACGCCAGTTCCACCATCTGGTGCGCACCGTCCCCGCTTCGGGCCGGCTTGTTGTCAACGGTATCGAGGAAAGCATCACCCGCGTGCTGCACCAGGGCTGCTGGAGCGAGGTTTCCAGCTTCGGGGCGGTGGTCAGCGACTTCAGCGCAGAGGGCGATCCGGGCGCCTTCGACGTGCTGCACCGTGGCCGCAAGGTGGCCCGCCTGGAATGGGCGCTGACCGGGGAACACAACCAGCTCAACGCGCTGGCCGCCATTGCGGCAGCCGAGCACGTGGGCGTGACGCCGGCACAGGCCTGCGAGGCGCTGGCGCGCTTTCAGAACGTCAAGCGACGCATGGAGCTGCGCGGCATGGCGGGCGGCGTATCCGTCTACGACGACTTCGCCCACCACCCCACGGCCATACGCACCACGCTGGACGGCCTGCGCCGCAAACTCGGCAGCCAGGCACGCATCCTTGCGGTGTTCGAGCCGCGCAGCAACACCATGAAGCTGGGCACCATGAAGTCGCAACTGCCCTGGTCCCTGGAAAGCGCCGATCTGGTGTTCTGCCACACGGCCGGCCTGGACTGGGACGCCGCCGAGGCGCTGCATCCCCTGGGCGTGGGCCCTGGCCGCAAGGCGCAGGTGGCAGGCGACATGGACACGCTGATCGGACAGATCCTCGCAGCCGCCCGGCCGGGCGACCATGTGGTGTGCATGAGCAACGGCGGCTTCGGCGGCATACACCCCAAGCTGCTGGCCGCCCTGCAGGCCGCAGGCTGAACAAAGCGCAAGCAAGCCCCACCCCAATGAAAGAAGCCCGGGACATGCCCGGGCTTCTTTCATGTGCCTTCGCCTGTCAGCCGTCAGTAGCTGATGGACATGGCGGGCACGTCGACACGGATCAGCGGCTTGGACAGCACGGCCTGGGCTGCAACGGCATAGCTGTTGCGCCACTGCTCGTCGTCGAACAGCCCGGCACGCGAACGCGCCGCGCGCGCCACCACCACCAGCTTGTCGGCCAGCAGTACCTTGCCGCTGGCACGCAGGGGTTCGCAGTCCATGGAGATGAACTGCTGGTCCAGCCAATGCCGTCCTTCATCGGAACTCATGGGGGTGAGCCCGTTGGTGTCCGTGCGGTACTCTTTTCCGGCATCCAACACCACAATCACTTCGCTGCGCATGGAACTCCTCTCGTCATTACTGGATACAACCCCGTGCCTGCTCGCGCGGACAGGGCCGTTACTCATACCGCGAGCTTAACCGCAAGCGCCTTTTCCACACCCCGGGCAAGCTGACATGGCGCAAGCGCCGCAGCCTGGGGCTGGCACTGCCAGCAGCAGGTGTTTCATGGCGGCACGGCGCCCGCTTCAAGGTGCAAACGTACAATAGCCTGCAGATTGGACCCCGAATCTTCATCAACCGCATCGCATGACGACCGACACCACACACCAGAAACTGCTTGACCAGCTGCAGCAGCTCGAAGATGAGCTGCGCGGCCAGAGCCTCTGGTCGGCCGTGGCGCCAAGCCCCGAGGCCATGGCGTCGACCATGCCCTTCATGTACGACACGCTCAAGCTGCAGCAATGGCTGCAGTGGGTTTTCCTGCCCCGGCTGCGTGCCGTGATCGAGGCCGGCGGCCAGCTGCCCTGCCAAAGCCACGTGCATCCGCTGGCCGAACATGAGTGGAGCCAGCCCGTGGAATTCGACAAGCGCCAGTTGCTGGCCCTGCTGCAGGGCATAGACGACACGCTGAACCAGTGCGGTCTGACTCCGCCGGACGCCACATCGTCCCACTGACCACGGAGCGGCCAGGCACGAAAAACGGGGCGCAGACGCCCCGTTTTCTTTTGCGCCTCAGGCAGCCACCAAGGCTGCTGCCGCCTCGGTCTGCTTGACGCGGCGCTGCAGCACGGCGTCGGACAGCTCGGCCAGCGTGGCCAGGGAATCATCCCAGCCCAGGCAGGCGTCGGTAATGCTCTGGCCGTAGGTCAGGGCAGCCACTTCGTCCTTGCCGGGCGTGAACTTCTGGGCGCCGCCCACGAGATGGCCTTCGATCATCACGCCGAACACGCTGCGCGAGCCGCCGCTGATCTGTCCGGCGATGTCGCGGGCCACGTCCTTCTGGCGCTCATGCTGCTTGGAGCTGTTGGCGTGACTGCAGTCGACCATCAGCGTGGGCGTCAGGCCCGCCTTTTCGAGGTCCTCGCAGGCAGCGGCCACGTTGGCGGCGTCGTAGTTGGGAGTCTTGCCGCCGCGCAGGATGACGTGGCAATCCTGGTTGCCCGCCGTGTTCACGATGGCAACCTGGCCATTCTTGTGCACCGACAGGAAGTGGTGGCCACGGCTGGCCGACTGGATGGCGTCGGTGGCGATGCGGATGTTGCCGTCCGTGCCGTTCTTGAAGCCGATGGGCGCCGAGATGCCCGAGGCCAGTTCACGGTGGACCTGGCTTTCCGTGGTGCGCGCACCGATGGCGCCCCAGCTGATCAGATCGGCGATGTACTGGGGAGAGATCACGTCCAGGAACTCGCTGGCGGCCGGCACGCCCAGGCGGTTGATGTCGATCAGCAGTTGCCGTGCAATGCGCAGGCCCTCGTCGATGCGGTAGCTCTGGTCCAGGTAGGGATCGTTGATCAGCCCCTTCCAGCCCACGGTGGTGCGCGGCTTTTCGAAGTACACGCGCATCACGATCTCCAGCGTGTCCTTGTACTGCTCGCGTATGGGCGCCAGGCGGCGCGCGTACTCGATGGCGGCCGCCGGATCGTGGATGGAGCAGGGGCCGACGATGACCAGCAGGCGGTCATCCTCGCCAGCCATGATGTTGTGGATGGTGCGGCGGGTATCGCCGATCAGGGTTTCGACGGCCGTACCGCGGATGGGGAAGAAGCGAATGAGGTGCTCGGGAGGGGGCAACACGGTGATGTCCTTGATACGTGCGTCGTCGGTTTGGCCAGTCTTTTGGGAACCGCCGCGATACCAGGAATCGGCGAGGGAAGCTTGATGAGCAGTCATTGCTTGCTTTCGTGAGGAAAGATGGATCGTGGAAAACGGAGCGAAGAATCGGGAGGGGGGAAAACAAAAAACCGCCGGGCTCTGCAGCTTCGGCGGTTCTGAGGGAGGTTTGTTCGGGTGCGCGCGCTTACCTCTCTTCCGCCGGGGAGGAGAACCAAAAGTAAAAGTAGAAGGAGGTACGGGCTTGCATGGGAGCTGAATGTAGCACAGTCATTTTTCGCAGTGCAACATGGCCATGGCAGCACGGGGGGCGCACTTCACAGTGCCACAGAGAGAAACCTCAAAATCCTCCACGCACTTAAACTGCTTTTTTAACCGTTCAACGCAAAAATATTTCATCATCACGGATAAAAACACGATGGCATGCAGTTTTCTTGCATTCACCTTTGAAAACGTGCAAACTCCAGAAAATGACGCTTCCGCGCATCGCGGCAGGCCCGCCTCAACGCCGCAGCAAGGAGTCGCGCAGCCTGCGCAGTGCTCGGCGCAGGGCGCTCCAGGGACGCCAGCGACGCGTCCGGTACCAAGGCTGCATTGCGGCGGCATCGAACCCGCCGGCAACAGCGGCGGATTCCGCAAACATGTCTATCAACAGGCATGCATCTCCCAGCAGGCGCCAGCCCAGACGCTCGCAGCGGCGGAAATGCTCGGGCTCCTGGGCATCGCCCACCAGCACGGACTGCTGCCAGGCGTGCACGACCTCCCTGAACCCCTTGAGCAGGCGCTGGTAGGCGGGAAATTCGTAGAGGGCGTGCCATACCGCCCCCAGCGTGGTGAGGAAGTGCTGGTGGTCCAGCACGGCCAGGTCGAGTTGCTGTATGGCATCTTCCACGGCAGGGCGTGCACTGCCCGCATAGCGCACGCGCACGGCCTCGTCCAGCGCAACGGCCAGCAAGGCCAGTTGCTGGTGCATGGGCTGCAGATCGCCCACGATCAACTCGTTCAGCCAGACGCGGTTCAGCCGCGACTCGCCGGCCCAGGTGCGCCAGTGTTCCGGCAGGCTGCGCAGGGGATGGGCAGAAGTCTGCAGGCCTGGCCGGGAAGGAAAGGAAAGCTGGGTCATGGAATCGGCGCCGGGCGGCGCCCACGGAGCGCGGCGGGCCGCGTCAGGCAGGACAGAGGACCCGCCCCCTGCCATGCAGGGCGCGGGCATGCGACGGTCAGGCCGTGCCGCCCACCGTCAGGCCGTCGATGCGCAGCGTAGGCTGACCCACGCCCACGGGCACGCTCTGGCCTTCCTTGCCGCAGGTGCCCACACCGCTGTCCAGGCGCATGTCGTTGCCGATCATGGTGATGTGCTTGAGCGATTCCGGGCCGCTGCCCACGATGGTCGCGCCCTTGACGGGGTACTGGATCTTGCCGTTCTCGACCCAATAGGCCTCGCTGGCGGAGAACACGAACTTGCCGCTGGTGATGTCGACCTGCCCGCCGCCGAAGTTGGTGGCGTACAGGCCCTTCTTGATCGAGGCCACGATTTCCTGCGGATCCTTGTCGCCACCTAGCATGTAGGTGTTGGTCATGCGCGGCATGGGGATGTGGGCATAGCTTTCGCGGCGGCCGTTGCCCGTGGGCTTGACGCCCATCAGGCGGGCGTTCATCGCGTCCTGGATGTAGCCCTTGAGGATGCCGTCCTCGATCAGCACATTGCTCTGGCTGGTGCAGCCCTCGTCATCGACGTTGAGCGAACCGCGGCGATCGGCCAGCGTGCCGTCGTCCAGCACGGTGACGCCCTTGGCCGCCACGCGCTGGCCGATGCGGCCGCTGAAGGCGCTGGCGCCCTTGCGGTTGAAGTCGCCTTCCAGGCCATGGCCCACGGCTTCGTGCAGCAGCACGCCGGGCCAGCCGGGGCCAAGCACCACGGTCATTTCGCCTGCCGGCGCGGGGCGCGACTGCAGGTTGGTGAGGGCCGCGCTCACGGCTTCGTCCACATATTGCGTGATCTGCTCATCGCTGAAATAGGCCAGGCCAAAACGGCCACCGCCGCCGGCCGAACCCACTTCGCGCCGACCCTTTTGCTCGGCGATCACGGTGACGGAAAGACGCACCAGCGGCCGCACGTCGGCAGCCAACGTGCCATCGGCGCGGGCGACCAGCACCACGTCGTACTCGCTGGCCAGGCCGGCCATGACCTGGACGACACGCGGGTCCTTGGCGCGGGCCAGGGTTTCGACCTTGCCCAGCAGCTCGACCTTGGCCGTGCTGTCCAGCGTGGCAATGGGATCCAGCCCCGGATACAGCGAGCGGCTTTGCGCGATCTTGGACGCGTTGGCGCGCACGCGCTTGCTCTGGGCCGCGCCCGAGATGGAGCGCACGGTGCGTGCCGCATCCAGCAGGGAGGCTTCGGAAATATCGTCGGAATAGGCAAAGGCCGTCTTCTCGCCGCTGACCGCCCGCACGCCCACACCCTGGTCGATGCTGAAGCTGCCGGTTTTGACGATGCCCTCTTCCAGGCTCCAGCCTTCGGCGCGGGTGTACTGGAAGTAGAGGTCGGCGTCGTCGACCTGGTGGCTGCGGATCTCGGCCAGTGCGCGCGCGAGATGGGTTTCATCGAGCCCGAAGGGCTCAAGCAGCAACTGGCGCGCTGTGGCCAGGCGTTCAATGGTGGGTTCGCGGGAGATCATTCGCCCATTGTAGAGAGCCGGCCATGCCCTCGCCGTGCAACGGGGGCAGCCAACGGTTCATGGGCCTGCAAAAAAGAACGGAATGCCGCCCCACCAGGCTGAGCGGCATTCCGTAGGCATGCATCCGCGTGGATGGCGAACATGCTGGCCCATGTCCGCGCTTGCTTTGTAGCGCGCCTCGGCGTCCGTGGCAAGTGCACGGTCATCCCGCAGACGTTATGGAAACAGGAGCATGCCAGTCTCATGCAGGCTTGGCTTGCTCGCCAAATCATGGAAAGAAACGGAGCTTTCCGGCAGCAGGCATCCAGACTATTTGACATTTGCAGGCGCCTTGGGCGCCGCAAACTGGTGTTCAGAGCGGGCCGCCGCCCTCGCCCGGCAGTTGCCGCTGCGAACGCGCCACCGACATCAGCACCCCCAGCGCCAGCCCCAGCGTGACCATGGCCGTGCCGCCGTAGCTGATGAAGGGAAGCGGCACGCCGACCACGGGCAGGATGCCGCTGACCATGCCCATATTCACGAAGGCATAGGTGAAGAAGATCATGGCCACGGCCGCCGCCATGAGCCGCGCGAACAGCGTGTTGGCCTGGATGGCGATGGCCAGCCCGCGCCAGACCAGCAGCAGGAAGGAGACGATGATGAACAGGTTGCCGACCAGGCCGAACTCCTCGGAATAGGCGGCGAAGATGAAGTCGGTCGTGCGCTCGGGAATGAACTCCAGGTGGGTTTGCGTGCCTGCCATGAATCCCTTGCCCCAGACGCCACCGGAGCCGATGGCGATCATGCCCTGGATGATGTGGAACCCCTTGCCCAGGGGGTCGCGCGTGGGGTCCAGCAGGGTGCAGACACGGGTCTGCTGGTATTCATGCAGCACGGGCCAGCGCACGCCGTCGGCGCACAGCTGGGGTTCGTACCAGACGATGAGGGTGATGCCGATCACACCGGCCAGCACGGGCGGAACGATGAGTTTCCAGGGCAGGCCCGCGAAGAAGATCACCGACAGGCCGGCCGCCATCACCAGCAGGGAGGTCCCCAGGTCGGGCTGCTTCATGATCAGCCCGACAGGCACCATGAGCAGCACCATGGCGATCACGAAGTCCGTGCCGCGCAGCTGGCCCTCGCGGCGCTGGAACCACCAGGCCAGCATCAGCGGCGTGGCGATCTTCAGCAGCTCGCTGGGCTGGATCACCACGCCCACGTTGACCCAGCGCTGAGCCCCCTTCTTGGTGATGCCGAACAGCGCCACCGCCACCAGCAGCGCCACGCCCAGCATGTACAGCGGCACGGCCACCTTCATGAGCTGCTGGGGGGGAATCTGGGCCACGACAAAGAGAATGGCCGCCGCGATCAGCATGTTGCGCCCGTGGTCGGTGAAGCGCGTGCCGTGGTCGAAGCCCGAGGAGTACATGGCGATCAGCCCCGCCGACGCCAGCATGCCCACGAACAGCAGCAACCAGAAGTCAAAGCCCCGCAGCAGCGGGGCAACACGTTGCCAGAGGGAGGGCTTGTCGAATTCGGTCACGGGGATGGTCGGTCGCGGGCACGGGCCGCCATTATCCCGTGGCGCATGCGGCCCAGCCCGGCGCAGGGTTGCCCACGGAGGCGGTTGTCATCCAGCTGTCGGCCCGGGCCTTCCCTGCTGGGCGCCGCCCGCCGCAGCGGCCACAATGGGCCATGAGCCGTCCGGGCCGCATCCGGCGCCCGGCCCCAGCAACGCAAAGGAGAGCGCCCGCCATGACCACCACCCATTTGCTGTATCTGCACGGCTTTCGCTCCTCACCCCAATCCACCAAGGCCCGGCGCATGGCCGAACATGTGGCCACGCGCCATCCCCATGTGCGCTGGTGGAGCCCGCAATTGCCGCCATCCCCGCGCGAGGCGGCCGCCTTGATTGCCGACGGCATAGGCAGCTGGCCGCGAGAGACCATGGCCGTGATCGGCTCCTCGCTGGGCGGCTACTACGCCAGCTGGGTGGCCCAGCTGGCGCGCTGCCGCAGCGTGATGATCAACCCGGCCGTGAACCCGGCGCGCGATCTTGAAAAGTACATTGGCGAGCAGACGTCCTGGCACAACCCCGAGGAACGCTTTTTCTTTCGCCGCGAGTACATGGAAGAGCTGCGCGCGCTGGACACGCGCTCCATGACACCGGCCGCGCCCGAGATGCTGCTGGCGGCCGAGGGCGACGAACTTCTGGACTGGCGCGAGATGAGCGCGCGCTACCCGCATGCGCTGCAGATCATCCAGGAAGGCGGCGATCACGCGCTGAGCAACTTCGAGGAGTACCTGCCCCAGCTCGACGAGTTCCTGAATCTGGCCTGATGCCGCACACGCCTGCGCGGCAGCTGCCAGCCGCAGCGTGGGAGAATATCGGGCTATGCACGCATTGTTTGAAGAAGCCGGCAAGTTCCTGGCCGGCCGCATCCTCTCCGAAGCCGACACCTCCGCCCAGGTGGAACTGGACTCGGGCAAACGGGTCAAGGTCAAGTCCGCCAACATCCTGCTCAAGTTCGACAAGCCGGCGCCTGCCGAGCTGATCGCCCAGGGCCAGGCAATGGCCGCCGAGATCGATCTGGACCTGGCCTGGGAATTCGCCCCCGAGGAGGAATTCGGCTTCGCCGACCTGGCACGCGACTATTTCTCGGACAATGCCACGCTGGCCCAGCAGGCCGGCGCGCTGTTTCGCATCTACGAGGCGCCGCACTACTTTCGCCGCGCCGGCAAGGGCCGCTTCAAGAAGGCGCCGGCCGAAATCCTGCAGCAGGCGCTGGCCGGCATAGAGAAGAAAAAGCAGATCCAGGCCCAGATCACGGCCTGGGCCGAGCAGCTGGGCGCTGGCGAATGCCCCGGCCCCATACGCGAACAGCTCTACAAGATCCTGTTCCGCCCCGACAAGAACGCCGCCGAATACAAGGCCGTGGTCGAGGCCAGCCGCGCCACGCGCCTGGCACCGCTGGATCTGCTGCACAGGGCCGGCGCCATTGAATCGGCCTACGAATTCCACTGGAAGCGCTTCCTCTTCGACCACTTCCCCAAGGGCACGCAATTTCCGCCGCTGGAGGCGCCCCAGCCTCCGGCAGAGCTGCCGCTGGCCGATGTCCAGGCGTTTTCCATCGACGACTCGGCCACCACCGAGATCGACGACGCGCTGTCGGTGCGCGGCCTGGGCACGGGCACGGTCACCGTGGGCATCCACATCGCGGCCCCCGGCCTGGCCATCGTGCCGGGCACGCCGCTGGACCAGCTCGGCCGCTCGCGCCTGTCCACCGTCTACATGCCCGGCTACAAGATCACCATGCTGCCCGACGAGGTGGTGCAGATCTACACGCTGGACGAAGGCCGCGCCAACCCCGCCGTGTCGCTGTACGTCACCGTGGACGAGGCCACGCTGGAGACCACGGCCAGCGAGACGCGCCTGGAGCGCGTGCCCGTGCAGGTCAACTTCCGCCATGACAAGCTGGACCACATCGTCACCGAGCAGTGGCTGGCCGACCCCTCCTTCGAGGTCGAGGGCACGCCCGAAGTGCTGCAAGGCAAGCGCGCCGAACTGACGTTCCTGCAGCGCTGGGCCAGGCACCTGAAGGCCGGGCGCGAACTGGTGCGAGGCAAGCCCGAGAACTTCAACCGTCCCGACTACAACTTCCGCCTGGTGGGCAACGGCAGCGCCGAGCCCCGCGGCAACGAGCAGGTCGAGATCACCGTGCGCAAGCGCGGCGCACCGCTGGACCTGATCGTGGCAGAGGCCGCCATCGTGGCCAACAGCACCTGGGGCGGCTGGATGGCCGATCTGGGCGTGCCCGGCATCTACCGCAGCCAGGCCAGCCTGGCCCCCGGCATCAAGGTGCGCATGTCCACCAAGGCGCTCCCCCATGCGGGCATCGGCGTCAAGAGCTATGCCTGGGCCACCTCGCCGCTGCGCCGCTATGTGGACCTGGTCAACCAGTGGCAGATCATTGCCTGCGCGCGCCACGGCAAGACCGCCGCACTGGCCGCGCCGTTCAAGCCCAAGGATGCCGAGCTGTTCGGCATCATCAGCAGCTTTGACGGCGCCTACAGCGCCTACAACGGTTACCAGGCAGGCATGGAGCGCTTCTGGACGCTCAAGTACCTGCAGCAGAACGCCATCACCGAGCTGACGGCCACCGTCATCAAGGAAGGCATGGGCGGCGGCCTGCTGGTGCGCGCCGACGACCTGCCGCTGGTCTTCCCCGTGCTGGGCGTCACCGGTCTGCCGCGCGGTGCCCATGTGCGCGTGCGCCTGGGCGAGATCGACGAGATCGCGCTCGATGTCTCGGGCACGCTGATCGAGCGCCTGGACAGCGACGCCGCCGCTGCCGACGATGGAGCGGAGGACGACGAGGAGGCCGTGGCCGGCCCCATCGCCATCGCCGTGGACATGAACGAGACCGACGGCACGCCCGCGGCCGATCCTGCCCAGCCCTGATCTGCCCGCGCCCCTGCCTCGCATCCAAGCCACTGCCTTAGATCTGACGTGAAACTGCCTACCGCCTTCCGTTCCCTGAGTACGCTGCAGTTGGCACTGGGTGTCTCCATTGCCCTGCATGCCGGGTTGCTCTCGTTCCGGTTCATCGATCCGGAACGCTTCGACCGCGTGTTCCAGGACACGCCGCTGGAAGTCATCCTGGTCAATGCCCGCGCCAACGAGCAGCCCGACAAGGCGCAGGCCATCGCCCAGACCTCGCTGGCCGGCGGCGGCGAAGCCGACAAGGGCCGGGCCTCCAGCCCCATGCCCTACTCGGCGCTCACCGCCGTGGGCGACGACTTCGAGGAACGCCAGCGCCAGATCGACTCCATGCAGGAGCAGCAGACCGTCTTGCTGACGCAGTTGCGCAAGCAGGTCGCGGCCCTGCCGCCGCTGGACCCGCGCGAGGCGGCAAAGCAGACCAAGGAGCAGCAGGCCCAGCAGGAAAAGCGCCAGCAGCTGGTCAAGCTGCTGGCCGAGATCGAAAAACGCATCAACGAAGAAAACGCCCGCCCCAAGAAGCGCTATATCAGCCCGTCCACGCGCGAGGCCGTCTACGCCATCTACTACGACGGCCTGCGCCGCAAGGTCGAGGACAAGGGCACGGAGAACTTTCCCGAGCAGGCCGGCAAGAAGCTCTATGGCGAGCTGGTCATGATCCTCACCGTCAACCACGACGGCCGCGTGCTGTCCACCGAGATCGTGCAGGGCTCGGGCAACCGCCTGCTGGACACCCGCGCCGAAGCCATCGCGCGTGCGGCCGGCCCCTTCGGCCACTTCGGCCCCGCCATGCGCGCCAAGGCCGACCAGATCGCCGTGGTCTCGCGCTTCAAGTTCACGCGTGAGCAGACGCTGCAGACCACGGTCCAGTAGCCCAGTAGCGCCCCGCCCTCTTCGCACTCCATTTTTTCGACATGACTTCCGTTGCCGCCACCTCCTCCGACCGCTACTGCGTCATGGGCAACCCCGTCGCGCACAGCCGTTCGCCCTGGATCCATGCCCGCTTTGCCGAACTGTGCGGGCAGGACCTGCGCTACGAGCGCCAGCATGTGGAGCTGGATGGCTTTGCCGAGGCCGTGCGCGCCTTCGTCACGGCAGGCGGACGCGGCTGCAATGTCACCGTACCCTTCAAGCTGGAAGCCGCACAGCTGGCCACCACCTCCAGCGAGCGCGTGCAACTGGCCGGCGCCGCCAACACCCTGGTGCTGGCGGCGGACGGCATCCATGCCGACAACACCGACGGCCTGGGCCTGGTGGCCGACATCGTGCGCAATGCGGGCGTG
Organism: Delftia sp. WSY_12; assembly: GCF_043104645.1. Classification (NCBI taxonomy): domain Bacteria; kingdom Pseudomonadati; phylum Pseudomonadota; class Betaproteobacteria; order Burkholderiales; family Comamonadaceae; genus Delftia; species Delftia sp. WSY_12. The sequence goes on along the minus strand of NZ_JBICKW010000060.1, from coordinate 55,518 downwards.
CCGCTGGCCGGGCGCGACCTGCTGCTGCTGGGCGCGGGTGGCGCCGCAGCCGGCGCACTGGGCTCGCTGCTTGCCGAGCGCCCGCGCCGCATCGCCGTGGTCAACCGCACCTTCGAGCGCGCCCAGGCCCTGGTGCAGCGCCATGCCGCCATTGCCGCGCAACATGGCGTGGAACTGGTGGCGCTGGAGCAGCAGGCCGTGGATGAGGATTTCGACGTGGTCATCAACGCCACCGCCAGCAGCCTGGCCGGTGCCGAGGTGCCCGTGCCGGCCCGCGTGCTGCGCACTGGCAGCCTGGCCTACGACATGATGTACGGCCCCGCGGCCCAGGGCTTCATGCAGTGGGCCGAACAGCACGGCGCCACGGCCCGCGACGGGCTGGGCATGCTGGTGGAGCAGGCGGCCGAATCGTTTGCGCTGTGGCGCGGCGTGCGCCCGCCCTCGGCCCAGGTGCTGAACGAGCTGCGCGCCCATATTGCTCAAGGCGGCTGAGCGCTTCATGAAATCCCTGGCACGCGCCCTGCTGCTGGTGCTGTGCGCCGGCCTGCTGCTGCAGCTGTTCTTCGTGCTGCGCATTGCGCTGATGGTGGTGGTCGATCCCGAGTCCACGGCCTTCCAGCGCTCCGAAGCCTGGCAGATGCTGCGCAGCTCCGAAGGCCTGCACTGGAGCCAGCAATGGCTGCCCTATGACCGCATCGCGCCCACGCTCAAGCGCGCCGTCATTGCCTCCGAAGACGACAGCTTCACCGAACACCACGGGGTGCAATGGGAAGCCATCGAGAAAGCCTGGCAGCGCAACCAGCGCGCCGAAGCCCGGGCCATGAAGGCCGACAACGGCAAGGCGCCCAAGATCTATGGCGGCTCCACCATCACGCAGCAGCTGGCCAAGAACCTGCTGCTGTCGGGCGAACGCAGCCTGCTGCGCAAGGGGCAGGAACTGGTGCTGACCCAGCTGCTGGAACTGATGCTGAGCAAGCAGCGCATCCTGGAGATCTACCTCAACAGCGTGGAATGGGGCCAGGGCGTGTTCGGCGCCGAGGCGGCTGCTCGCCACTACTTTCGCAAGAGCGCCTCCCAGCTCAGCGCCGCCGAGGCCGCGCGCCTGGCCGTGATGCTGCCCCAGCCCAAGCGCTTCGAGAAGCTGCCCAACTCCGGCTATCTGCTGCAGCGCACGCGCACGGTCATGCAGAGAATGCCCAGCGCCGTCGTCCCCTGAACAGCTACATTCACTCCATGCGCATCCTTGGAATCGACCCCGGTCTGCAGACCACGGGATTCGGCGTGATCGACGTCGACGGCCACCGCCTGGCCTATGTGGCCAGCGGCACCATCCGCACCACGGGCATCGCGCTCGGCGACCTGCCGGGCCGGCTCAAGCTGCTGTTCGACGGCATCTCGGAAGTCGCCAGCCGCTACCAGCCCGACACCTCGGCCGTGGAAATCGTCTTCGTCAACGTCAATCCCCAATCCACCCTGCTGCTGGGCCAGGCACGCGGCGCCGCGCTCACGGCCCTGGTCAATGCGGGCCTGCCGGTGGCCGAGTACACGGCACTGCAGATGAAGAAGGCCATGACCGGCCACGGCCGCGCGGCCAAGAGCCAGATCCAGGAAATGGTGCGCCGCCTGCTGCAACTGCCCGGCCTGCCCGGCACCGATGCCGCCGACGCCCTGGGCCTGGCCATTACCCACGCCCATGCAGGCGCCGCCATGACGAAGATGGCCGAGGTCACGCAGCTGCAGCGCCGCCAGCATGCGGTCTACAAGGGCGGCAGGGTCTACTAAGCTCCCTGTGTCGCCCCGTTGCAAAAAACTGGCGGCACCCAAAGCGAGAGATGCCGAGCAAGAGCCGCCTCGCGGCGATGGCATCGTCCCCCTCCCTTGCGAAGCAAGTAGAGAGGGGGAAGGCGCGCAGCGCCTCAGGGGGTGCTTCTATCTCAGACGATGCGTCCAAAGAACAGCACGGCGAAGAAGGTCACGCCGGCAATCACGGTCCACTTGAGGATGATGAAGCCCCAGCGCTTGTAGCGGGGCTGGCCCGTGCCCAGGTAGAACGCAAAGGACACGGCTGATGCCAGCAGCAGCACGGTGGCCAGCCAGCGGAAGATCAGCATGGCGGCGCCCGCCTCACCAGGCCCGCGCGGGCTGGGCGAAGCCCTTGGGCGCCTGGCGCTCGCTGTCGAAGCTGACCATTTCCCAGGCGTCGGGCTGGGCCAGCAGGGCACGCAGCAGCTGGTTGTTCATGCCGTGGCCCGAGCGGAAGGCGCTGTAGGCGGCCAGCAGGGGCCTGCCGATCAGGTACAGGTCGCCGATGGCGTCCAGGATCTTGTGCTTGGCGAACTCGTCGTCGTAGCGCAGGCCGTCGCTGTTGAGCACCTTGTAGTCGTCCATGACGATGGCGTTGTCCATGCCGCCGCCCAGCGCCAGGCCGTGGCTGCGCAGCATTTCCACGTCCTTGGTGAAGCCGAAGGTGCGCGCGCGCGCGATGTCGCGCGTGTAGTTGTCCTCGCCCATGTCGAACTCCACGCACTGGCCGGTGGAGTCCACGGCAGGATGGGCGAAGTCGATCTCGAAGCGCAGCTTGAAGCCGTGGTACGGGTCGAAGCGTGCCCACTTGAGGTTCTGGCCCTCGCCCTCGCGCACCTCGACGGGGCGGATGACGCGGATGAAGCGCTTGGGCGCCTTCTGCAGCTCGATGCCCGCGCTTTGCAGCAGGAATACGAAGGAGGCGGAGGAACCGTCGAGGATGGGCACTTCCTCGGCGGTGATGTCTATGTAGATGTTGTCGAGCCCGAGGCCGGCGATGGCCGACATCAGGTGCTCCACGGTATGCACCTTGGCGCCGCCCGTGCCGATGGTCGAGGCCATGCGCGTGTCGGTGACGGCTTCGGCGGATATCGGGATGTCCACGGGCTCCGGCAGGTCCACGCGACGGAACACGATGCCGGTGTCGGGCTGCGCGGGACGCAGCGTCAATTCGACGCGCTGGCCGCTGTGCAGACCCACGCCCACGGCACGGGTGATCGTCTTGATGGTGCGTTGTTGGAGCATCCGGCTATTTTAAAGTGCGGCAGCCGTGCGCAGGGCATGGCCCTGGCACGGCATTCGCTATCACAACCATGCAGCGACCGTATCGGCCGCTGCTCAGTCAGCCTGCTTGCGCAGGAAGGCCGGGATTTCCAGATCGTCCATGCCGCCGGAGGCCAGGGCATCGACGCGGGCAGCGGCCTGCGTGCGGTTGGTACGCCAGACGCTGGGCACCGACATGTTGTTGGCATAGTCGGCGCCGCCAGCGGCACCGCCGACCAGGCCGCCGGCTGCCGTTGCGGCACCCATGGAGGCCGAAGGCAGCTGGTAGCTCATGTTGTCGGTACCGGTGCGCAGGCCGCCCTGCACCACCTGCATGTTCTGGCGGCGTGCGCTGGGGCGCGACAGGCCGGTGGCCACCACGGTGACGCGGATTTCGTCACCCAGGCTGTCGTCGTAGGCAGCGCCGTAGATCACATGCGCATCGGGCGAGGCGTAGGCATTGATGGTGCTCATGGCCAGGCGCGACTCGGACAGCTTGAGGCTGCCCTTGGCGGCCGTGACCAGCACCAGCACGCCCTTGGCGCCCGACAGGTCGATGCCCTCCAGCAGCGGGCAGGCCACGGCCTGCTCGGCAGCGATGCGCGCGCGGTCGGGGCCGGCGGCCTTGGCCGTGCCCATCATGGCCTTGCCGGGTTCGCCCATGACGGTGCGCACGTCTTCGAAGTCGACGTTCACATGGCCGTACTCGTTGATGATTTCGGCAATGCCGCCCACGGCGTTCTTGAGAACGTCGTTGGCATGGGCAAAGGCCTCGTCCTGCGAGATGTCGTCGCCCAGCACGTCCAGCAGCTTCTCGTTGAGCACGACGATCAGCGAATCGACGTTGGCTTCGAGTTCGCTCAGGCCGCTGTCGGCGTTGGCCATGCGTCGGCCGCCTTCCCACTCGAAGGGCTTGGTGACCACGCCCACGGTGAGGATGCCCATTTCCTTGGCCACGCGCGCGATCACGGGCGCAGCGCCCGTGCCCGTGCCGCCGCCCATGCCGGCTGTGATGAACAGCATGTGCGCGCCTTCGATGGCAGTGCGGATGTCGTCCTCGGCCAGCTCGGCGGCTTCGCGGCCCTTGTCGGGCTTGCTGCCCGCACCCAGGCCGCTGCCACCGAGCTGGATGGTGCGGTGGGCGCTGCTGCGCAGCAGCGCCTGCGCGTCGGTGTTGGCGCAGACGAACTCCACGCCCTGCACGTTGCGCGCAATCATGTGCTCGACGGCATTGCCGCCGCCGCCGCCAACGCCGATCACCTTGATCTGCGTACCCTGGTTGAATTCTTCAACTTCAATCATGTCGATGGGCATGTTGGTTCTCCTGTAGCTCTCTGTAAGTGGTCACCACCGTCTGGGGAAAATTCTGTCTTCTGTCCGGTATTCGGAAGCCGGTGGGCGGGCCGGTAATGCGCAGTCGATGAAAGCACATATCAAAAGTTCCCCACGATGAAGTCTTTGAAACGGCCAAAAGCGGTCTTCATCGACCCACTCTTTTGTGCCACCTTGAAACCGCGCAGGCGAGCCAGGCGGGCCTCTTCGAGCAATCCCATCACGGTGGCGGCGCGGGGTTGAGCCACCATGTCAGCCAATGCGCTCGAATACTTGGGGATGCCGCGGCGCACGGGCTTGAGGAAGATGTCCTCGCCCAGTTCCACCATGCCCGGCATGACGGCGCTGCCGCCGGTCAGCACGATGCCCGAGGACAGCACTTCCTCGTAGCCTGAATCGCGCACCACCTGCTGCACCAAAGAAAAGATCTCTTCCACGCGCGGCTCGATCACGCCGGCCAGCGCCTGCTTGCTGATCATGCGCGGGCTGCGGTCGCCCAGGCCCGGCACTTCGACCTGGGCGTCGGGGTCGGCCAGCAGCTGCTTGGCATAGCCGCTTTCGACCTTGATGTCCTCGGCGTCCTTGGTGGGCGTGCGCAGCGCCATGGCGATGTCGCTGGTGATCAGGTCGCCCGCGATGGGAATCACGGCCGTGTGCCGGATGGCGCCGCCCGTGAAGATGGCCACGTCGGTGGCGCCCGCGCCGATATCGACCACGGCCACGCCCAGCTCGCGCTCGTCATCGGTGAGCACGGCCTGGCTCGATGCCAGCGGGTTGAGCAGCAGCTGCTCGACCTCCAGGCCGCAGCGGCGCACGCACTTGATGATGTTCTCGGCCGCGCTCTGCGCGCCCGTGACGATGTGGATCTTGGCCTCCAGGCGGATGCCGCTCATGCCGATGGGCTCGCGCACTTCCTGGCCGTCGATCACGAATTCCTGCGGCTCGACCAGCAGCAGCCGCTGGTCCGAGGAGATGTTGATGGCCTTGGCCGTCTCCATCACCCGCGCCACGTCGGTGGCCGTGACTTCCTTGTCCTTGATGGCCACCATGCCGCTGGAGTTCAGGCCGCGGATGTGGCTGCCGGTGATGCCGGTGCACACGCGCTGGATCTTGCAGTCGGCCATCAGCTCGGCCTCCTTCAGCGCCTGCTGGATGCTCTGCACCGTGGCGTCGATGTTGACCACCACGCCACGCTTGAGTCCGTTGCTCGGGGCCACGCCGAGGCCTGCGAGCTTGAGTTCGCCGTTGTACAGGACCTCGGCGACCACGACCATGACCTTGGCCGTGCCGATGTCCAGTCCGACGATCACATCTTTGTATTCTCTTGCCATATCAGCATCCGCCCCCGGTTGGTTCTGTCCTGTCGCTGTGTCGCTGCTTGGTGTGCATGTACATAGGTCTGTCCTCCCTCGTCTTCAGCGTCGGGGACGCACTGCAGCCGGCGCCTTGGCCGTGCCGGTGGTCACACCGCGCAGCCTCAGCGCATATCCGTCTTCGTAGCGCAGGTCGGCCGACTCGATGGCGTCGGCCTTGCGCTTGTATTGGGTCGTGATCTGGGGCAGCGTGCGCACGAAGCGCTGCACGCGCTGCAGCACGGCCTCCACGCTGCCGCCACCCAGTTCGATCTGTGCGTCGTTGGCCAGCCTGAGCTGCCAGCTGCCGCGCGCATTGAGCGTCAGCCCGTCGATCTCCACATCCAGCGGCCCCAGCGCCGGCACCAGCAGCCGGTACATCTGCAGCATCTGCGGGGCGCTGTCCTCGGGGCCCTGCAGGCGCGGCAGGCCGTCGCGGTCCAGCTCGCCCAGGTTGGCCTCGAAGACCTCGCCGAAGCTGTTGACCAGGCCGGTGCCCGAATCAGGCCCCCAGAAGGCCTCGGCCACATGCTCGTGCAGGATGACGCGCAGGCTGTTGGGATAGTCGCGGCGCACCTGCGCCTCCCGCACCCAGGGCACCTGCTCGAACGCCGCCTTGGCGGCCTTGAGATCCACGGTGAAGAAGTTGCCCGTGAGCACCGGCGCCACATTGGCGCGCAGCGTCACCGCGTTGTTGTGCACCAGCTCGCCCTCGACCACGATGCGGCCGATGTTGAAGGCCGGATGGCGCAGCGCCCACCAGCTCACCGCTGCCAGCCCCAGCGCAGCCACGCCCACGAACAGGACCGTGGCGGTCACGTTCATGAGCTTGACGTCGAAGGGGGCCGGCAGGGAGTAGCTCATGCGTGCTCCTGCTCCGGTTGCGCGTCCAGCGCGGCGCTGGCCAGGATGCCCAGGCACAGGTTTTCGTAGCTCACGCCGATGGCGCGGGCCGACATGGGCACCAGCGAGTGGCCCGTCATGCCCGGCGAGGTGTTGATCTCCAGCAGGAAGGGCTTGCGGTCGCTGCCGCGGATCATGATGTCGGCGCGCGACCAGCCGCGGCAGCCCAGCGTGCGGAAGGCCCGCACGACGATGCGCCGGATCTCGGCCTCTTCCTCGGCAGGCAGGCCGCTGGGGCAGTGGTACTGGGTGTCGTCGGTGAAGTACTTGTTCTGGTAGTCGTAGTTGCCTTCGGGCGCGACGATGCGGATCACGGGCAGGGCGTGGGCGCCCTCGCCGGTTCCGAGCACGGGGCAGGTGGTCTCGTCGCCTTCGATGAACTCTTCGCAGAGCACTTCGGGGTCGTACCGGGAGGCCAGCACATAGGCCTGCTCACATTCCTCGGCTGTCCAGACCTTGGTCAGGCCGATGGTCGAGCCCTCGCGCGAGGGCTTGACTATCATGGGCGCGCCCAGCGCCTGCAGCGCGGCGCGGGTCTCGTCGGCGCTGGCGACCAGCCGCCAGTCGGGTGTGGGCAGACCCTCGAAGCGCCAGATGCGCTTGGTCATGATCTTGTCCATGGCGATGCTGGAGGCCATCACGCCGGGGCCCGTGTACGGGATGCCCAGCAGCTCCAGCGCGCCCTGCACCGTGCCGTCCTCACCGTAGCGGCCATGCAGCGCGATGAAGCAGCGGTCGAAACCGTCCTTCTTCAACTCGCCCAGGTCCCGCTCGGCGGGGTCGAAGGCATGGGCATCCACGCCCTGCGACAGCAGGGCCTTGAGCACGCCCGTGCCCGACATCAGCGAGACCTCGCGCTCGGCCGAGCGGCCGCCCAACAGCACGGCCACCTTGCCCAGGGCCTTGACATCGATCTGGGTGCCGAAGCTGCTCATTGCGCAGCTCCCTGCTGCGCCTGCAGCTCTTGTTTCTGAAGCATTTCAACCAACTTTCCGGGCACGGCGCCAATCGAGCCGGCCCCCATGCACAACAGCACGTCGCCATCGCGGGCGTGGGCGGCCAGGGCCGCCGGCAGCTCGGCAACGTCTTCCACAAAGACCGGCTCGACCCGGCCGGCCACGCGCAGGGCGCGCGCCAACGAGCGGCCATCGGCCGCCACCACCGGCGCCTCGCCGGCCGCATAGACCTCGGTCAGCAGCACGGCATCGGCCAGGCCGATGACCTTGACGAAATCCTCGAAGCAATCGCGCGTGCGGCTGTAGCGGTGCGGCTGGAAGGCCAGCACCAGGCGACGGCCCGGGAAGGCGCCGCGCGCAGCAGCCAGCGTGGCCGCCATCTCGACAGGGTGGTGCCCGTAGTCGTCGATGACGGTGAAGATGCCACCGTCCGCTGCAGGGAGTTCGCCATAGCGCTGGAAGCGCCGGCCCACGCCCTTGAAGCTTTCGAAGGCGCGCAGCAGCGCCTCGTCGGCAATCTCCAGCTCCATGGCGACGGCCACGGCCGACAGCGCGTTGAGCACGTTGTGCTCGCCCGGCAGGCTCAGCACCACGTCCAGGTCGGGATAGCTTTGGCCGTTGCTGCGGCGCACCGTGAAATGCATGCGGCCGGCCTCGGCGCGCACGTTGAGGGCGCGCACCTGGGCGTCCTCGGCAAAGCCGTAGGTGGTCACGGGGCGGGCCACCTGGGACAGGATCTCGCGCACGGCCGGGCTGTCCACGCAGACGATGGCGCGGCCGTAGAACGGCATGCGGTGCAGGAAGTCGACGAAGGCGCCCTTGAGCCGGCCGAAGTCATGGCCGTAGGTTTCCATGTGGTCGGCGTCGATGTTGGTGACGACGGCCATCACGGGCAGCAGGTTCAGGAAGGAGGCGTCGGACTCGTCCGCCTCGACCACGATGTAGTCGCCCTGGCCCAGCTTGGCGTTGGCGCCCGCGCTGTTGAGCTTGCCGCCGATGACGAAGGTCGGGTCCAGCCCGGCCTCGGCCAGCACGCTGGTCACCAGGCTGGTGGTCGTGGTCTTGCCGTGGGCTCCTGCGATGGCGATGCCCTGCTTGAAGCGCATCAGCTCGGCCAGCATGAGTGCACGCGGCACGACGGGGATCTTGTGCGTGCGCGCAGCGACCACCTCGGGGTTGTCGGACTGCACGGCGGTGGAGGTGACGACGGCGTCAGCCCCTTCGATGTTCGCGGCCGCATGGCCGACGTGGGTGGCAATGCCCAGGCCTGCGAGCCGGCGCAGCGTGGCGCTGTCGGACAGGTCCGAGCCCGAGACGGCGTAACCCAGGTTGTGCAGCACCTCGGCGATGCCGCTCATTCCGGCGCCGCCGATGCCGACGAAATGGATGTGATGAATGGCGTGCTTCATGCGGCCAGTTCCTCACAGGCGGCGACCACCTCGGCGGTGGCTTCGGTCTTTTGCATTTTCTTGGCTTTTCCAGCGCGCTCCAGCAGCGTCGCACGCTGCATATTTTGTAGCATTTCGGCCAGGCTTTGGGCAGTCAGTGCGCTTTGTTGCATCAACCATCCACCACCGGCATCGACCAGGAAACGCGCGTTCGCGGTCTGGTGGTCGTCCACGGCGGCCGGGAAAGGCACATAGATGGCGGCTGCGCCCACGGCCGCGATCTCGGTCACCGTGCTGGCACCGGCGCGGCAGACGATGACATCGGCCTCGGCAAAGGCGCGCGCCGTATCGTCGATGAAGGGCGTCAGCTCGGCCTGCACGCCTGCCGCCGCGTAGTTGGCGCGCAGGGCGTCGATCTGTGCGGCGCCGCTTTGGTGGAGCACGACGGGGCGCACATCGGCCGGAATCAGGGCCAGCGCCTGCGGCACGATCTCGTTGAGCGCCTTGGCGCCCAGGCTGCCGCCCACCACCAGCAGGCGCAGCGGACCGCTGCGGCCCGCAAAGCGCTGCTCGGGCGCGGGCTGCTCGGTGAAGGCCTGGCGCAAGGGGTTGCCGACCCAGCGGCCCTTGGGGAACACGTTGGGGAAGGCGGTGAAGATGCGGTGGGAGACGCTGGCCAGCACCTTGTTGGCCATGCCGGCCACGGAGTTCTGCTCATGCAGCACCAGGGGCTTGCCGGCCAGCACGGCCATCATTCCACCGGGGAAGCTGATGTAGCCGCCCAGGCCCACGACCACGTCGGGCTTGACGCGGCGCACCACGGCCAGCGCCTGCCAGAAGGCACGCAGCAGGCGCATGGGCAAAAAGGCCAGGGTCATGATGCCCTTGCCGCGCACGCCCGAGAACTCGATGGTCTCCAGCGGGAAGCCCTGGGCCGGCACGATGCGCGACTCCATGGAGCCGGGGGCGCCCAGCCAGCGCACGTTCCAGCCGCGCTCGCGCAGCGCCTGGGCCACGGCCAGGCCCGGGAAGATATGGCCACCCGTGCCGCCGGCCATGATCAGGGCCGTGCGCTGGCGTTGCGTGCCTTGAGAGGTGGACTGCGTCATGCATGCCCTCCCTTCATCAGCAACTTGTTCTCGTAGTCCACCCTTAACACCACCGCTATCGCTATCAGATTCATGAGGATGGCCGACCCGCCGAAGCTCATCAGGGGCAGCGTCAGTCCCTTGGTCGGCAGCGCGCCCAGGTTCACGCCCATGTTGATGAAGGCCTGGAAGCCCATCCAGATCGCAATGCCCTCGGCCACCAGGCCGGAGAACACCCGGTCCAGCGCAATGGCCTGCCGCCCTATGAGCATGATGCGGCGCGTGAGCCACAGGAAGGTGACGGCGATCAGGAGCACGCCGACCAGGCCGAATTCCTCGCCGATCACGGCCAGCAGAAAGTCGGTGTGCGCCTCGGGCAGCCAGTGCAGCTTCTCGACGCTGCGGCCCAGGCCCACGCCGAAGATCTCGCCGCGCCCGATGGCGATCAACGCATGCGACAGCTGGTAGCCCTTGCCCAGGGCATGCTTTTCATCCCAGGGATTGAGGTAGGCAAAGATGCGCTCGCGCCGCCATTCGGAGGTGGCGATGATGAGCACGAAGGCCAGCACCACCAGGGCCGCGATCAGGAAGAACATGCGCGCGTTCACGCCGCCCAGGAACAGGATGCCCATGGCGATCACCACGATCACCATGAAGGCGCCCATGTCGGGCTCGGCCAGCAGCAGCACCCCGACCAGCACCACGGCCAGCCCCATGGGCAGCACGGCGCGGAAGAAGCGCTCCTTGACCTCCATCTTGCGCACCATGTAGTCGGCCGCATAGATGAGCACGGCGAACTTGGCCAGCTCGGACGGCTGGAAGTTCATGATGCCCAGGGACAGCCAGCGCCGCGCGCCGTTGACCACGGTGCCCACGTGCGGGATCAGCACGGCCACCAGCAGGACCAGGGACACCAGGAAGAGCTTGCGCGCCATGCGCTCCCAGGTGGCCATGGACACCTGGAAGGCCAGCAGCGCGCCGACGAAGGCCATGCCTATGGACATGGCATGGCGCATCAGGAAATGGGTGGGCGCGATCTTGCCGAAGCGCGGATTGTCCGGCATGGCGATCGATGCCGAATACACCATGACCAGGCTCCAGGCCAGCAGGCCTATGACCACCCAGATCAGGGCCTGATCCAGGCCGAGCACGCTGGCCGGCGTCTGCGTGGGCCGGTGGTACTGGGGACCGCCCAGGCGCACGGGCAGCACGTCGATGGCCTTTTCCTGCGCGCCTCCGAACCAGGAGCGCATGCGGCCCAGGGCCTGGTTCATGGCGTTCATCGCGCTCATGCAGCACCTCCGAGTTCATGCCCGGCATCCAGCGCCAGCGCGCGCACGGCATCGACGAACTGGTGGGCCCGGTCCTCGTAGTTGCGGAACATGTCCAGGCTGGCGCAGGCGGGCGACAGCAGCACGGCATCGCCTTCATGGGCGCGCGAGGCGGCCAGCTGCACGGCATCGGCCATGGTGGTGGCATCGACCAGGGGCACGCCGCAGTCCTGCAGCGCAGCGCGGATGCGGCCCGCGTCGCGGCCGATCAGCACGGCGGCGCGCACGTGGCGCGACACGGGTGCGGCCAGCGGAGAGAAATCCTGGCCCTTGCCGTCACCGCCCAGGATGACCACGATGCGGTGGTCAGGCCCCAGGCCCGACAGCGCGGCCACGGTGGCGCCCACGTTCGTGCCCTTGCTGTCGTCGTAGTACTCCACGCCGTTGACGCGGCCGATGGGCTGGACGCGGTGAGGCTCGCCCCGGTACTCGCGCAGGCCGTAGAGCAGGGGCGCCAGCGTGCAGCCGCCCGCGCTGGCCAGGGCCAGGGCGGACAGGGCATTGATGGCGTTGTGCCGGCCACGGATGCGCAGTGCGTCGGCAGGCATGAGGCGCTGGATGTACAGGTCTTCGGCGTTCTTGCCCTTGGCGGTTTCGTCGGCCTCATGGGCGCGCACCAGCCACGTCATGCCGCTGACCACTTCCAGGCCGAAGTCGCCGGGGCGGCGCGGCATGTCGCCGCCGAAGGTGATGTGGGCGCGCTGCTGGGGCTTTTGGCGCTTGCCCGGCGGCACCACGGGCGCCGGCAGCATGCGCATGACCTCGGGGTCTTCGCGATTGAGCACCATGGTGCCGCTGCTGCCGAAGATGCAGGCCTTGGCATCGGCATAGGCGCGCAGGCTGCCGTGCCAGTCCAGGTGGTCCTGGGTGATGTTGAGCACGGCGGCGGCCGTGGGCTCGAACATCTGCACGCCATCGAGCTGGAAGCTGGACAGCTCCAGCACCCAGGCCTGGGGCAGCGCTTCGGCATCGATGGCCTGGGTCAGCGTGTCCAGCAGCGTGGGGCCGATATTGCCGGCCACGGCCACGCGCAGGCCCGCATGCTCCAGCAGTTGGCCGGTCAGCGAGGTGACCGTGGTCTTGCCGTTGGTTCCGGTAATGCCCAGCACGGTGGGACGGTAGCCATGGGCTGCGGCCAGGGCCTTGAGCGCCATGGCGAAGAGATCGAGTTCGCCGCCCACGGGAAGGCCCTGGGCGCGCGCGGTATCGACCACGGGCGCCACGGCGGCCGGGCTCAGGCCGGGCGAGCGGTAGACCAGGCCCAGGCTCTGGCCGTCCACCAGTTGCGCCGTGAACTCGCCGGGCACGAAGCGCACCTGGGGCAATTCGGTGGACAGCTGCTGCAGCTGGGGCGGTGCCTGGCGCGTATCGGCCACGATGACTTCGGCGCCGCAGCGCACGCACCAGCGTGCCATGGCCAGGCCCGAGGCGCCCAGACCCAGCACGAGCACGCGCTGGCCCTGCAGGTGCTGGACCTGCTCGCCGGGCCAGCCGGCAGCCACGGGTGGCAGTACCTGTTCGGCTTCAACCGCCTCTTCGGTGGCGACCGGGGTGACCTCGGCGTCGGAGGAATCCGAGATGCTGGGGTCGGCAAAGATCTGGGCCACGAAGGCAGCGGCATCCCTGGCTGCCGTCAGCGTGGAGATGTCGGGTACAGGCTCGGTCATCGCCGCAGGGGCCGGGGCTGCCTCAAGCCCAAGCGCCTGCGAAGGCTCCGCAGCCAGCGGCTGCTCTGCGCCTTCCAGAGCCGCAGCCGGCGAATCGTCCAGGACCGGATCCGCGACCGGCTCGTCCGCCCGCTCGCCGGCAGACTCCGAGGCAAAGTCGGCCCCCTTGGCCAGTTCCGCATGCAGCGCCGGGACAGCGGGCTCGCCAGCCGGCAGCGCAGGAGGTTCGGTCTTGAAGTCTTCGGTGTTCATGGACTCACCTCAGCTTCAGCGTGGACAGGCCCAGCAGGCACAGCAGCATGGTGATGATCCAGAAGCGGATCACGACCTGGGTCTCCTTCCAGCCACTCTTTTCGAAGTGGTGGTGCAGCGGCGCCATCTTGAGCAGGCGGCGTCCCTGGCCATAGCGCTTCTTGGTGAACTTGAACCAGGTGACCTGCAGCATCACCGACAGCGCCTCGACCACGAAGATGCCGCCCATGATGGCCAGCACGATTTCCTGGCGAACGATCACGGCGATGGTGCCCAGCGAAGCGCCCAGCGCCAGCGCGCCCACGTCGCCCATGAAGACCTGGGCCGGATGGGCGTTGAACCACAGAAAGGCCAGACCCGCTCCGGCCATGGCCGCGCAATACACCAGCAGCTCGCCCGAGCCCGGGATGTGCGGGAACAGCAGGTACTTGGCGTAGCCGGCATTGCCGGTGACGTAGGCAAAGATGCCCAGGGCCGAGCCCACCATGATCACAGGCATGATGGCCAGGCCGTCCAGGCCATCGGTCAGGTTCACCGCATTGCTGGCGCCCACGATGACCAGGTAGGTCATGACCACGAAGCCGAGCACGCCCAGCGGGTAGCTGACTTCCTTGAAGAAGGGAACAAGCAGGCCGGCCTTGGGCGGCAGGTCCAGCGAAAAGCCCGACTGCACCCAGGTCACGAACAGCTCGAAGACCTGGGCATTGGTGTTCTCCGAAATGCAGAACACCAGGTAGAGCGCGGCCAGCAGTCCGATGACGGACTGCCAGAAATACTTCTCGCCCGAGCGCATGCCCTCGGGGTCCTTGTTGACCACCTTGCGCCAGTCATCGACCCAGCCGATGGTGCCGAAACCCAGGGTGACCAGCAGCACGATCCAGACGAAGCGGTTGGACAGGTCGAACCACAGCAGCGTGGACACGGCGATGGACAGCAGGATCAGCGCCCCGCCCATGGTGGGCGTGCCGCTCTTGGCCAGATGGGTTTCCATGCCGTAGCCGCGCACGGGCTGGCCGATCTTGAGCGAGGTCAGCATGCGGATCAGGCGCGGTCCGGCCAGCAGGCCGATGACCAGGGCCGTGAGCGCGGCCATCACGGCGCGCATCGTGAGGTACTGGAAGACGCGCAGAAAGCCGAACTCGGGGGACAGGCCCTGCAGCCATTGGGACAGCATCAGCAGCATGCGGCCTCCTTCTTGCAACCGTCATCCTTGCCGGCCGCCTCGACCGCCTGAACCACCTGCTCCATCTTCATGAACCTCGAACCCTTGACCAGAATGCTACCCACCTCAGGCAGCGCGGCACAGGCTGCCTGTTGCAGCGAGGCCATGTCTTCGAAATGCCGGGCACCTGCACCGAATGCGGTGGCGGCGGATGTGCTTTGCGCGCCCAGCGTGAACAGCCGGGCAATGCCCAGGCTGCGCGCCAGCGCGCCCGCCTCGGCATGGAATTGCGGCCCCTGGTCGCCGACCTCGCCCATGTCGCCCAGCACCAGCAGCTGGGGAGCGGGCAGTTCGCGCAGCACCTCGATGGCAGCGGCCACCGAATCGGGATTGGCGTTGTAGCTGTCGTCGATCACGGTGACCGGGCGGCCTTGCACCGAAACGCCCAGCGCGCGCGAGCGGCCCTGCACGGGCTCGAACACGCTCAGGCCGCGTGCGATGTCGGCCAGCGGCACGCCGGCAGCCTGGGCGCAGGCCGCTGCGGCCAGCGCGTTGCGCACGTTGTGGCGGCCGGCGATGTGCAGGCGCACCGGCGCCTCGCCCTCGGGCGTGGCCAGGGTGAACTGCCAGGCATCGCCCAGCCACAGCGCGTCACGCGCGTGGATATGGGCGTCGTCGCCAGACTCGCCGAACAGCAGGCATTGGCGGGCGCCCGCCAGCTCACGCCACAGCGGCGTGTAGGTGTCGCCTGCGGGGAACACGGCCACGCCGTCGGCGGGCAGGGCCAGCAGCACGCTGCCGTTTTCGCGCGCCACGGCCTCGACCGTGTGCATGAATTCCTGGTGCTCGCGCTGGGCGTTGTTGACCAGGGCCACCGTGGGTTGGCCGATGGCGGCCAGCTCGGCAATCTCGCCGGGATGGTTCATGCCCATCTCCAGCACGGCCACGCGGTGCTGGCCGGTCATGCGCATCAGGCTCAGCGGCAGGCCGATGGAGTTGTTGAAGTTGCCGCGCGTGGCCAGCGCCGCCTCGCCCGCATGGGCACGCAGGATGGAGGCCACCATCTGCGTGACCGTGGTCTTGCCGTTGCTGCCGGTGACGGCGATCAGCGGCAGCGCAAAGCGCGCGCGCCAGGCCGTGGCCAGCGCGCCCAGGGCGGCCAGCGAATCGGGCACTTCGATGCCGGACAGGCCTGCAGCCTCCAGGCCGCCATGGGCCAGGGCTGCGGCGGCACCGGCCTCGCGGGCCTGGACCAGGAACTGGTTGGCATCGAAACGCTCGCCCTTCAAGGCGACGAACAGATCCCCGGCCTGCAGCGTGCGAGTGTCGGTGTGCACGCGCGTGAGCACGGTCTGGCCGTTGCCGACCAGCCGTGCCTGGGGGATATGCGACTGGATCAGCTCCAGCGCTTGTTGCAAGGTCATCATGACCGCTTCTTTCCTTCACGGGCCGCCAGCGCCTTGCGCGCCTCGGCCATGTCGGAGAACGGATGGCGCTGGCCTGCCGTCTCCTGGTAGTCCTCATGTCCCTTGCCGGCGATCAGCACCACGTCGCGTTCGCTGGCGTGCGCGATCGCCTGGGCGATGGCCGCCGCGCGATCGGCCTGGGACTGCAGGTTCTCGCCCGGCTGCATGCCGGCCAGGATCTGGTCGATGATGCGGTCGGGCACTTCGCTGCGCGGGTTGTCGCTGGTGACCAGCACGCAGTCGGCATTCTTCTGGGCGGCCTGCCCCATGAGCGGCCGCTTGGTGGCATCGCGGTCTCCACCGCAGCCGAACACGCACCACAGCCGGCCCTGGCGCTGCTCGGCGGCCGGGCGCAAGGCGCGCAGGGCCTTGTCCAGCGCGTCAGGCGTGTGGGCGTAGTCCACTGCCACCAGCGGCTGGCCGGGCTGGACGATCTGCTGCATGCGGCCGGGCACGGGCTCCAGGTGGGCGCAGGCAGCGACGGCCTGGTCCAGGCTCAGGCCCAGGCAGCGCAGCGCTGCCAGCACACCCAGCAGGTTGGATACGTTGTACTGGCCCACCATGCGCGTGTGCATGCGCAGGCTGTGGCCGGCCTCGATCACGGTGAAGCTCAGGCCCTCGGCGCCCAGCGCGATGTCCTTGGCCTGCAGGCGCGCCGCGCCCTCGATGGAAATGCTCCAGACATCGAGCGCGGCAGAGGATGGGCGCGACTGCAGCGTGGCCCACAGGCGCGCGCCGTGCGCGTCGTCCACATTGACGACGGCGGCCTGCAGGCCGGGCCAGTCGAACAGCGCGGCCTTGGCATCCCAGTAGGCCTGCATGCTGCCGTGGTAGTCGAGATGGTCCTGCGTGAAATTGGTGAACATCGCCACGCGGATGCGCGTGCCGTCCAGCCGGTGCTCGACGATGCCGATGGACGAGGCCTCGATGGCGCAGGCCGCCAGGCCCGCATCGGCGTACTCGCGGAATGCGCGCTGCAGCCGCACCGGGTCGGGCGTGGTCATGCCCGTGGATTCCAGGGCGGGCGGGATGCCCACGCCCAGCGTGCCCACCAGGGCGCAGCCGCTGCGCTCTTGCAGCTTCACCTGGGCCAGCGCATGCGCCAGCCACCAGGCCGTGGTGGTCTTTCCGTTGGTGCCGGTGACGGCCAGCACGTCGATCCGGGCGCTGGGATGCTGGAACCACTGGTCGGCGATCAGGCCCGTGGCGGCCTTGAGGCCGGGCAAGGCCGCGATGTGCTCGCCGGAAAAACCGAAGGGCTCGACGCCCTGCGCTTCGACCAGGCAGGCCACGGCGCCGCGCTCCAGGGCCGAGGCCACATGGGCGCGGCCATCGGTGGCCGCGCCGGGCCAGGCAATGAAGGCATCGCCGGGCCGGACCTTGCGGCTGTCGGTCTGCAGCGTGCCGCTGCCTTGCAGGCGGGCGGCCAGCCATTGGACAGCCTCGGTGGCCGACGACAGCATCAGCAGGGCTTGGGAGGAACTCATAGCGAGGGCTCCTCCACGGGATTGGCGACGATCAAGGGCTTGACTTCCATATCGGGCTGCACGCCCATCAGGCGCAGCGTCTGCTGCACCACTTCGCTGAACACGGGTGCCGCCACGGTGCCGCCGTAGATGGTGCCGGCACTGGGCTCGTCCACCATCACGGCGACGATGATGCGCGGGTTCTCGATGGGCGCCATGCCCGTGAACCAGGCGCGGTACTTGCCGGCGGCATAGCCCTTGCCCTGCTGCTTGCGGGCCGTGCCCGACTTGCCGCCCACCGAGTAGCCGATGGTCTGGGCGCGCTGGCCCGTGCCGCCGGGGCCGGCCGCCAGGGCCAGCATCTTGCGCACCTCGTTGGCCGTGCGCGGAGAGAACACGGGCACGCCCACGGGCGGCTCGTCGGTCTTGACCATGGTGGCCGGGATCACGCGCCCGCCGTTGGCAAAGACGGTGTAGCTGCGCGTCATCTGCAGCAGGCTGGCGGACAGGCCGTAGCCATAGCCCATGGTGGCCTGCTCCACCGGCCTCCAGGTCTTGTAGGGACGCAGGCGACCGCTGGCGGCGCCGGGAAAGGAGATCTGCGGCTTCTGGCCGAAGCCCACGGCCGAGAAGGTTTCCCACATTTCCTTGGCCGGCATCTGCAGCGCGATCTTGGTCGTGCCCACGTTGCTGGACTTCTGGATCACGCCGGCCACGGTGAGCAGGCCGTAGTTGTGGGTGTCGGAAATCGTCGAGCCCGTGACGTTGACGCGGCCCGGCGTGGTGTCGATGGGCGTTTCCGGCTTGAAGCGGCCCGACTCCAGCGCCAGGCCGATGGTGATGGGCTTCATGGTCGAGCCGGGCTCGAAGGTGTCGGTGATGGCGCGGTTGCGCAGCTGCTCGCCCGTCAGGTTCTTGCGCTTGTCGGGCACGTAGCTGGGGTAGTTGGCCAGGGCCAGCAATTCGCCGGTGTGCGCATCCATGACCACCACGCTGCCCGCCTTGGCCTTGTGCGCGATGACCTGCTCCTTGAGCTTCTGGTAGGCGAAGTACTGGACCTTGCTGTCCACGGACAGCTGGATGTCCCGGCCGTCCTGAGGCGGCACTTCCTCGCCCACGCCCTCGACCACGCGGCCCAGGCGGTCCTTGATCACGCGGCGCGAGCCGGGCTTGCCACCCAGCTCCTTGTCGAAGGCCAGCTCCATGCCTTCCTGGCCATGGTCTTCCACATTGGTGAAGCCCACGATGTGGGCGGCCGATTCGCCTTCCGGGTACTGGCGCTTGTATTCCTTGCGCTGGTAGATGCCCTTGATATTGAGGGCATGGATCTGCTGGCCCACGTCCCAGTCGAGCTGGCGCTTGATCCAGACGAAGGTCTTGTCCTCGTCGGCCAGCTTTTCCATCAGCGCGGGCAGCGGCATCTCCATGAGCGCGGCCAGCTGCTTGAGCTTGGCCTTGACCTCGGGGTCGTCCTGCTCGACATCTTCGGGAATGGCCCAGATGCTGGCGGCCGGCACGCTGGAGGCCAGGATCAGTCCATTGCGGTCCAGCAGGCGGCCGCGGTTGGCCGGCAACTCCAGCGTGCGCGCAAAGCGCACCTGGCCCTGGCGCTGGAAGAAGTCGTTGCCGAACACCTGCACATAGGCCGCGCGTGCACCCAGGCCGACAAAGCCCAGGCCCAGCATGGCCACGATCATCTTGCTGCGCCACAGGGGTGTCTTGGACGCCAGCAAGGGGCTGGAGGTGTAGAGCACGCTGCGCGTCATGGAGCCACTCCCGTGCGCGCATCGTCATTGACGTACTGGGCGATGGCCGGCGTCGCCGGCTTCATCTGCAGGCGCTCGCGCGCCATGACCTCGATGCGCTGCGGCGTGGCCTGGGCGCGCTTTTCCACCTGCAGGCGCTGCTGCTCGGTGGCCAGGCGGCGCGATTCGGCCACGGCGCGGTCCAGTTCGGTGAACAGCCGGCGCGACTCGTACTGGTTGTGCACCAGGAAGATGGCGCTGGCCATCACCGCCAGCAGCAGCACGAGGTTCAGGCGCAGCATGCCACGCCCTCCTCTTGCGCCAGACGGTGCGTGCGCTTCATGCAGGCACCTCGGTGCGGCGGGCCACGCGCATCACGGCCGAGCGCGAACGCGCATTGGCGGCGACCTCGGCCTCGCTGGGCTTGATGCGGCCCAGGGCTTCAAGGCGCATGGGTGTGGGCGCGGCAAAGGGTGCGCGCCGGTCATAGACTTCCTTGGAATGCCTGGCAATGAACTGCTTGACGATGCGGTCTTCCAGCGAGTGGAAGCTGATCACCACCAGGCGCCCGCCCGGCGCGAGCACGCGCAGGCTGGCCTCTAGCGCCTGTTCGAGTTCTTCAAGCTCGGCATTGATGAAAATCCGAAGAGCCTGGAATGTGCGTGTCGCTGGGTTCTGCCCAGCCTCGCGGGTCCGGACCGCGCCAGCCACGAGCTCGGCAAGCTCCGCGGTATTGCGAAGGGGCCCCTGGCTTTCGCGCCGAGCAACAATCGCCTTTGCAATGGGGCCAGCAAACCGTTCTTCGCCGTAGTCACGTATCACCTCCGCAATCTGCTGGGCATCGGCTTCCGCCAGCCAGTCCGCCACGCTCTGACCGCGCGTGGTGTCCATGCGCATGTCCAGCGGACCCTCGAAGCGGAAGCTGAAGCCACGCTCGGGGTTGTCGATCTGGGGAGAGCTCACCCCCAGGTCCATCAGCACGCCCTGCACGCTGCCGGCCGGCAACTCGCCCAGGTGGCGAAACCCTTCGTGCCGAATCGAAAAACGCGCATCGGTGATGCGCGCTGCCTCTTCGATCGCGTCCGGGTCCTTGTCGAACGCCAGCAAGGTCCCGCCCGGCCCTAGCCGCTGGAGAATGCGCCGGGAATGCCCGCCTCGCCCGAACGTCGCGTCCACCCATTGCCCGGCAACGGGCTGCGCGGCGCCGCCCAGCAGCGCATCGACGGCCTCGTCGAGCAAAACGGTGATGTGTTGCAACGGCTGATTCAAGAGAACGCCTCTTTCCTAGAAAGCAAAATCCTGGAAGGCCGCAGGCATCTCTTCCTGCATGGCCTTCGCTTCATGTGCCTCATAAGTGGCCTTGTCCCACAGCTCGAAATGGTTGCCCATGCCCAGCAGCACGACCTCCTTGGTCAGACCCACGGCGTCGCGCAACTCGGGCGACACCAGCACACGGCCGGTGGCATCCATGTCCACGTCCATGGCGTTGCCCAGGAAGATGCGCTTCCACCACTGCGCCGACATGGGCAGCTGCGCGATCCGCTCGCGGAACTGCAGCCACTCCGTGCGCGGGAACAGCATCAGGCAACCATGGGGGTGTTTGGTGAGGGTGACCTGGCCCTGCGCCATGGCCAGGAGGGCGTCACGATGCCGGGTCGGCACAGACAGCCGCCCCTTGCCATCGAGATTCAGCGAGGACGCCCCTTGAAACACGGTCAGTCACCCCGGTCGGTTGGAGCCATCGCGTCCCGGAAATCGGGGCACAAAGGCAACTTTCACCACTTAATTGCACTTTTTTGCACTGTAGCAGCAATTTGGTGTTTCACAACCCGGGAATGGACAATTATTTGCAATGAAATCAACAACTTAGAGATCGAATGCAATGTGAGTGATGACAAAAAACCGAGACTTTACAAGCACTTAGGGGAGTGATTGCAAGTGAACTCTCAATCCCGGCAGGCAATTGCAACGATTCAATTCGCTGGCGACCGGGTGCAACTCGGGCCGGCCTCCTACAAAAAGTGACTGCCCGGCAATGCGGGCAGTCACTTCGACGGCGGCCGCTCGGCCGCCGGGGCAGGCTTCAGAGGATGAAGCGAGACAGGTCTTCGTCCTGGCTCAGGGACTGCAGGCGCTGGTCCACGTAGGCCGCGTCGATGGTGACGGTCTGCCCCGAAAGCTTGGCCGCATCGAAGCTGACCTCGTCCAGCAGCCGCTCGAGCACGGTGGACAGGCGGCGCGCGCCGATGTTCTCGGTGCGCTCGTTGACCTCGAAGGCGATGCCGGCCAGCCGGGTGATGCCTTCGGGCGTGAACTCCAGCGTGACGCCTTCGGTGGCCAGCAGAGCCTGGTACTGCTTGACCAGGGAGGCATGGGTCTGGGTGAGGATGGCCTCAAAGTCCTGGACCGACAGCGAGTCCAGCTCCACGCGGATCGGGAAGCGCCCCTGCAGCTCGGGGATGAGGTCGCTGGGCTTGGACAGGTGAAAGGCGCCCGAGGCGATGAACAGGATGTGGTCGGTCTTGACCACGCCGTACTTGGTGGAGACGCTGGTGCCCTCGACCAGGGGCAGCAGGTCGCGCTGCACGCCCTGGCGCGAAATGTCGGAGCCGCTGCTTTCCTGGCGCGTGGCGACCTTGTCGATCTCGTCGATGAAGACGATGCCGTTTTGCTCCGCATTGGCAATGGCGCGCGTGCGCACGTCTTCCTCGTTGACGAGCTTGGCCGCTTCCTCGTCGGTCAGCAGCTTCATGGCCTCGGCAATGCGCAGCTTGCGCGTCTTGCGCTTTTCCTGGCCCATGTGGCTGAACATGCCGCGCAACTGCTCGGCCATCTCCTCCATGCCCTGCGGGCCCATGATCTGCACCTGAGGCGGCGCGTCGGCCACGTCGATATCGATTTCCTTGTCGTCGAGCTGGCCTTCGCGCAGCTTCTTGCGAAAGACCTGGCGGGCCGTGCTGTCGGCAGCCACCTCGCCGCTGCGGGCCTGGGGCACGAGCACGTCGAGGATGCGGTCCTCTGCAGCGTCTTCGGCGCGCAGGCGCAGCTTCTTCATGTCGGCCTCGCGCGTCTGCTTGACGGCGACCTCGGCCAGATCGCGGATGATGGCATCCACGTCCTTGCCCACGTAGCCCACTTCGGTGAACTTGGTGGCCTCGACCTTGATGAAGGGCGCATCGGCCAGCCGCGCCAGGCGGCGCGCGATCTCGGTCTTGCCCACGCCGGTGGGGCCGATCATGAGGATGTTCTTGGGCGTGATTTCCTGGCGCAGGCCGTCGGCCACGTTCTGGCGGCGCCAGCGGTTGCGCAAAGCGATGGCCACGGCGCGCTTGGCACCGGTCTGGCCGACGATGTGGCGGTCCAGTTCGGAGACGATCTCCTGGGGGGTCATGGCAGAGGACATGGTGTGTATTCGAAGCATTGCGCCGCCAGCCCCGCTTCCGTTACCTGGCCGCTGGCGGCTATCCGTTTCAATGGCCGGGCGAGAACCGCCCGCGCCGCGAGGGTCTCAGAGCGTCTCGACCGTGTGATGCATGTTGGTGTAGATGCACAGCTCGCCGGCAATCGCCAGCGACTTGCGCACGATCTCCTCGGCCGACAGCTCGGTGTTGGTCAGCAGCGCCTTGGCCGCCGAGTGCGCGTAGGCGCCACCCGATCCGATGGCCACGATGCCCTGCTCGGGCTCCAGCACATCGCCGTTGCCGGTGATGATCAGCGAGGCCGATGCATCGGCCACGGCCAGCATGGCCTCCAGCCGGCGCAGCACGCGGTCGGTGCGCCAGTCCTTGGTCAGCTCGATGGCCGCGCGCGTCAGATGGCCCTGGTGCTTTTCCAGCTTGGCCTCGAAGCGCTCGAACAGCGTGAAGGCGTCGGCCGTGGCGCCGGCAAAGCCGGCCAGCACCTTGCCGTGGTAGAGCTTGCGCACCTTGCGCGCCGTACCCTTGACGACGATGTTGCCCAATGTGACCTGGCCATCGCCACCGATGGCGACCTGCACGCCTTCGGGGGTCTGCCGGCGCACGCTGATGATGGTGGTGCCGTGATACTGTTCCATAGCGGTGCCAGATGAGGGCGGCTCCCGCCTTCTCAAGAGCCCCTCCAAAGAATGCCGCCGCTCGGCAGGTCAGTCCCGTCTCGGCGTTACCTGCGCATGCTCCTGGATGCCGATCACATTGAAGAATACGGCCACCAGCTGGTGCAGCTGACCGAACTGCAGCACATGGCCCAGCGACTGCATGTGGGCCGCCCAGTTGAGCACGGAGCCGGCCGCCGCAAAGTCCATGCGCACCAGCTGGGTGCAGTCGATGAACACCGGCTCGCCCAGGCTGGCGCCTTCCTGCACCGGGTCCAGCCAGGTGGAGGCATCGCCTTCGATGGTGCCGGACAGCGCAAATCGCACGGCATCCGCCGGGGCGGCAGCGCCCGGCTGCACAGGGGCTTGTGCACCGCCGGACTCGACGGCTTGCGTCAGGCACTGGCAGACCGGGTCCACCCATGCAGGTGGCGAGACTTCGTAGGTCACGCAGTAGTCCAGGGCCACCAGCTCGAAATCATCCTGCCGGTTCATCAGGCGCAGCACGGCCATGCGCAGGCGCCACCACAGCGTATCCACAGCGGAGTCGCCCGACGGAGCCAGCTCACCCAGCAGCGCCTGCAGCCGGTCCGCGTTGAGCAGCACGAATACGCCCTGGGAATCGGCCCATTGCTGCAGCAGCGCCTCCAAGGCGGTGGCTGCCGCCTCGTCGATGTGGCTCACGGCAGCCCAGTCCAGGGTCCAGGGACCGGCGGCCTTGGCCTGGGAGGCCTTCAGCGCCGTGACGGCGCTGGGCGTGACCTGGGCAGGAGCGCTCCAGCGCCAGCCGCGCCCTGCCGCTGCGCCGGGAAGGGGCGCCATCGCGGCGGTGCGCTGCTGCGGCATCGCGAACCACTGGGGAGCGGAGCGGCCGAAGCGCGCCGCGAATTCAATGCCGGCCTTGTCGAACTGCAGCGGGCGATCGGCCGCGCGGTACAGGTCCAGCAAGGCCAGCCAGACCGGCAGCTGCGCAGGCACATCGCGCCGCTCGATCAGCTCCAGCATGCCCTGCTCGGCGCCGTCCACGTCACCATTGGCAAAGAGGATGGCCGGCTCTTCGAGGTCGGGATCGTGCTCGAACACCACGAAGGATGGCGGCACCATGTCCATGGGCTGCGGGGCAGAGACCTCGGTGGCCGCGAAGGCGGGCAGAAAATCGGTGGCCCCTTCCAATGGCCGCAGAGGGCGGGCCATGGGCATGGAATCCATGAGGGGAGCCGTGGAGACGGACGGCACCTGCGGCGCAGGTGCCAGGCTCATGGGCAAGGTGGTGGCAAAGGCCGCCACATCGCCGGCCGAGGCGATGGCCGCAGGCACCACGTCGCTGAGCATGGGGATCTGGCCCGGCGGCGGCTGCTTGCGAAACGACGCCGGCGCGGGGTTGCCGCCAGCGGGCAGCGCCATGGGAATGGTGGTGGCGTCGGCCGCCTGCTTGCCCCGCCACCATTGCTGGGACATCTGGGCCTCGATCTCGTCGATCTTCTTGAGCGTGACGGCGCGCTCGCCGGAGGATTTGGAGCTCAGCAGGCTGCTGAGGAATTGCGAGCCCTGCGCAGCCGGTCCGGGCACGCCGACGCCGACAGATGCGCTGCCCGGCCGGGAGGCCTGTTGCAACTCGGCCTGGCGCAGGCGGCGCAACTGGTCGAATTCGCGCTTGCGTACGAAGTCGTTGCGGCGCTTGCGCTCGATCATTTCCTTGAGCGCCTGCTTGCTGTACTGGCTCTCCTGGTCAGCGTCGAGGCCGTCGAGATCGGACCAATTGACCGTCGGGTGGCGCACAAAGCGCACCACCTTGGACAACAACCCTCCCGATTTGCTGCTCTCTTCTTTTGCCATGGCGAATCAGATTAGCACCACCGTTCCGAAGGCCGTTGCCGCAACTCAATCTCCGTACATCTTCTGCTTGAGCTCGCGTCGCTGCTGGGCCTCCAGCGACAGCGTGGCCGTGGGACGGGCCAGCAGGCGGCCCACGCCGATGGGCTCGCCGGTTTCGTCGCAGTAGCCGTAGTCGCCTGCGTCGATGCGTGCAATGGATTGCTCGATCTTCTTGAGCAGCTTGCGCTCGCGGTCGCGGGTGCGCAGTTCCAGCGCGTGCTCTTCCTCGATGGTGGCGCGGTCGGCCGGATCGGGAACCACCACGGTGTCCTCGCGCAGGTTTTCTGCCGTCTCGCCCGCGTTGGTGTGCATGTCGTGCTTGAGAGTGAGCAGCTTCAGGCGGAAGAACGCCATCTGCTTCTCATTCATGTAGTCGTCATCGGACATGGCCAGCACTTCGGCATCCGTCAGCTCCTCCGCCGACTTGGTCTTCCAGGCATTGGCCAGCTTGGGGTCTCGTTTCGTCGATCCCGACGAAGGCGTTTGCGTAGTGGTAGGCATAGTGTTGGTTTCGCTAACTTAGTCCGAGCCGGGGGCATCGGACGGGGCCATGGATGGTACTGTCAATCGAGGCGCCCGGGTCGAATGCCATGTAGGACAGCCGATCGCCGCAGTTGCGGAACCTGCCGGCTTCCCCTTGCGGCGGGGTGCGGCAATCCAGGCCGTGCGGCGGCCGTGCGTGCAAAGAGCCCTTTTCCAGCCGGCGCGGGAGGCCAGGTCGACGACGCCGACCGCAGTGCGGACCGCGGCCTTCTGGCTTGCAGCCGGGGCCTGGGCGACCACTGACGGCTTCTTGCTGGATTCGGCGCTCACTTGCTGTCTCCTCACGGTATGGGCGACCCCTGCGGGGCAGTCCATTGGGCTTGGGGGCTCTCTTCAGGGGCGCGATTGTATCGATGCTCTACAGGAGCGCAAGCCGTTGCACATACCCCACATGAAAGCAGAGGAACCGCCTGCAGATGCGGGCGGCTCCTGCGTCAATCAGATGTCAGCAAAAACCATGTGATTCCTCACAAAAGTTCACAGACGGCTCAGACCAGGCACTGCTCCAGGCCCTGCAGGAAGATGTCCTGGGGCAGGTCGATGCCGATGAAGACCATCTTGCTCTGGCGCTTTTCGTCTTCGGCCCATTGCGGTCCCAGGTCGCTGCCCATGAGCTGGTGCACCCCCTGGAAGATGACCTTGCGCTCCGTGCCCTGCATGTTCAGCACGCCCTTGTAGCGCAGCATGCGCGGGCCATAGATGTTGACGATGGCGCCCAGGAAGTCCTCCAGGCGGGCCGGGTCGAACGCCCGGTCGGCACGGTAGACGAAGCTCTTGACGTCGTCATCGTGGTGATGGTGGTGAGGATGATTGCAGTGTTCGCCGTGCTCGTGCTCGTGATCATGGGCGTGGCTGTGGGCGTGGTCGTGCCCGCAGTTCTCGTCATGCTCGTGGTCATGGCTGCAGTGCTCGCCATGCTCGTGCTTGTGATCATGGCCGTGGTCGTGATCGTCTTCCTTGAGGAAGTCGGGATCGATGTCCAGCTTGGCATTGAGGTTGAAGCCACGCAGGTCGAAGACTTCGTTCAGGGGCACTTCGCCGAAATGCACGGCGCGGATGGGCGCGCGCGGGTTCATGTGCTTGAGGCGGTGGATGAGCGCGTTCTTCTCGTCCTCGCTGACCAGATCGGTCTTGGACAGGAAGAGCTGGTCGGCAAAGCCGACCTGGCGGCGCGCTTCCTGGCGGTCGTCCAGCTGCTGGTTGGCGTGCTTGGCGTCGACCAGGGTCAGGATGGAGTCGATGAGATAGGTCTCGGCGATCTCGTCGTCCATGAAGAAGGTCTGGGCGACGGGACCGGGATCGGCCAGGCCCGTGGTCTCGATCACGATGCGGTCGAACTCCACCAGGCCCTTGCGGCGCTTGGAGGCCAGCAGCTGCAGGGTCTCGCGCAGGTCTTCGCGGATGGTGCAGCAGATGCAGCCGTTGCTCATCTGCAGGATCTGCTCCTTGGACTCCGTCTTGAGAATGTCGGTGTCGATGTTTTCTTCGCCGAACTCGTTCTCGATCACGGCGATCTTCATGCCGTGGGACTCGCTGAGCACGCGCTTGAGCAGCGTGGTCTTGCCCGAGCCCAGGAAGCCGGTAAGGATGGTGACGGGAATCAGTGCCATGGGATTGCTTTCAGAAAATTCAGCAAAGGGAAGCGGCAAGGCCCGTCCACCATGGACGGGCCTTGTCGAAAAGACGTTCCGAATAAGTTTAGCGAGCCTGTCAAGTGCTGTTTTGCCAGAGGGCTTGGCCTTTTTTATTCGAGGTTGTCCTTTTCAGGGGTTTCGCCGATTTCGCCGACTTGCCTGCTGTCGCCGCTCTTGCGGCGCGCGCGCGGGTGGGCGCTCTCGTAGGCCTGGGCCAGATGCTGGAAATCCAGGCGCGTGTAAATCTGCGTGGTCGAGATGCTGGCGTGGCCCAGCAGCTCCTGCACGGCGCGCAGATCGCCACTGGACTGCAGCATGTGGCTGGCGAACGAATGCCGCAGCACATGGGGATGGACACCGGCCGAAAGGCCGGCCTGCTGCCCGCGCTGGCGCAGCCGCGCCCAGACCGACTGCGCGCCAAGGCGCTCGCCGCGCCGGCCGATGAAAAGGGCGGGTTCGTGTTGCGCAGCCTGCGCGGCCGCACCCGCAAGACCCGTTTCCCGAAGGGCCAGCCAGCGCTGCAGCGCCTGCAGCGCGGCCGCTCCCACGGGCACGGTGCGACGCTTGCCGCCCTTGCCCTGCACGTGGGCGTCGGCGGACTGCAGGTCTATCCAGCCACGGCCCTGGCGCTGCGTGTCCTGGCCGGGCGCCACGTCCAGCCCCACCAGCTCGCCCACGCGCAGGCCGCAGCTGTACAGCAATTCGGTGATGGCGGCGTCGCGCGCCTCGATCCAGGGGTCGGCATCGGCGTTGCTGAAGGCGGCCAGCTGCACGGCGTCATCCACGCCCAATGCCTTGGGCAGGGGTTTGGGTGCCTTGGGGCCGCGCACGCCCTCCACAGGATTGAAAGGCACCAGCGACTGCTGGGCCGCCCAGCGGAAGAAGCTGCGCCAGCCGGACAGGATGAGCGCAATGCCGCGCGGGCTGCGGCCCCGGGAATGCATCCGGGCCACGAAACGGCGGATGTGGGCGGGCTGCAGCGCCAGCAGATCCAGGCCGGCGTCGCGGGCCATGGCGCACAGCCGGGCCATGTCCAGCGCATAGAGCTCGCAGGTGCGGTCGGCCAGGCGCTTTTGCACGCGCACATGCTCCAGATAGGCATGGACGGCGGAGGGGAGCAGCGCCAGGTCCTCTGCCTCCAGATCCTCTGCCGGAAGGCCGCCTTCCGGGAGCCCGTCCCTGTCCGATGCCCCCGGCATGGGCTTTCAGCCGATCAGCCGCGCGCCAGGGTCAGCGCCACGGGCCGCATGCGCGAGAGGGCCGCGCTGGCCAGGGCCGCGATGCGCGAGAGGAATTCCGTGCCCATGGTGGCCTCGAAGCGCAGCGGATCGGGCGAACCCAGGACCAGCATGCCGAAGGCATGGGCCGGGTTGCCGGGGTCGCCATCGTGCAGGGTGAGCAGGGCCAGGGACTGGGCCGCGTCGGGATCGACCAGCCAGCCGCCGGGCTCGAAGCCCATGTTGGGGCCGCAAAACGGCATGGTCAGCGAGGCAGCGAAGGACTTGGCATCGTCGCTGACGCCCATGGTGTAGATGCTGCTGGTCTGCGCGCCGGAGACGTTCCACAGGCGCAGGGCCACCTGGGGCACCTCGAAGACATGCTGCAGGCTGGCCGTCAGCGCATGGGGCAGTTCGCGCAGGTCCTGGACCTTGGCCAGGGCGCAGCTCCAGGCGTGCAGCTTGTCGGCGATGGAGGCGTTCTCGCTGCTGTGCCGCATCATGTCCATGATGCGGTGCTCCAGGCCCTTGATCTTCTCGCGCAGCATCTCGGCCTGGCGTTCCTGCAGGCTTACGGTGCGCGGGCTGTGGCTGCTGACCAGCTGCACGCGCGCGAGCATCTCGGCGTGGCGCTCGAAGAATTCCGGATGGTTCAGCAGGTAGTCGGCAATCGTCTCTTCGGTGACGGCGATATCGGTAGTGCTGTTCATGGCTGGTCGGGAACCTCGATCTGTCCTTCAAAAACAAACTCTGCGGGGCCGGTCATGCGCACTGCGCCGCCGTCCCACTCGATGGTCAGCCGGCCGCCGCGGGTGTGCACATCGACGCGCGCGTCGAGCAGCCCCCAGCGGATGCCGGCCACCACGGCCGCGCAGGCGCCCGTGCCGCAGGCCAGCGTCTCGCCGGCACCGCGCTCGTACACACGCAGCCGGATCTGGCCGCGATCGACGATCTGCATGAATCCCGCATTGACGCGCTGGGGAAAGCGCGCATGGCGCTCGATCAGCGGGCCCCAGGTGGCCACGGGCGCATGGTCCACATCGTCCACCAGCTGCACCGCATGCGGGTTGCCCATGGAAACGGGGGCGATCCAGACCGTGGCCTCGTCGCCCAGCTGCAGAGGCCATTGCTGCGCCGCACCCAGCGGGCGGGGAACCAGGCCTGCACCATCGAAGGGCACCAGGGCGGGCTCCAGCACGGGCTGGCCCATGTCCACGGTGACGCGGCCATCGGCATGCAGCTCGGGGGCGATGAGGCCGGCCAGCGTCTGCACGCGGATGACGGACTTGTCCGTCAGTCCCTTGTCGTGCACATAGCGGGCAAAGCAGCGCGCGCCGTTGCCGCACTGCTCGACCTCGCCGCCGTCGGCGTTGTGGATCACGTATTCGAAGTCGATGCCTTCGGCGGGCGAGGGCCGCACCGTGAGGATCTGGTCGGCGCCCACGCCGAATTGGCGGTGGGCCAGAAAGCGGTACTGGGCTGCGCTCAGGCCCAGCGGGCCGGCGGTTTCGTCAAGGACCACGAAATCGTTGCCAGCGCCCTGCATCTTGGTAAAGCGGATCTGCATCCCGCGATTATCCCCTGCACGGCAGCCTCATGGCGCAATCCGGGGCATGCCCTGGTGCAGACCGCCATCCAGCCGCCTGCGTCTCCGGCGCAACAGCACGATGCAGGTCCATCCGCATAATGCCCCCATGACCCGCCCCAGCCAGCTCCTGCACCCCCAGCGCCAGCCCGTAGACACGCTCAAGGCCTCCACCGTTTTGCTGATGCGCGACCGCGCCGATGGCAGCGGACTGGAAGTGCTCATGACAAGGCGCTCGCCCAAGGCCAGCTTCGTGCCCAGCGCCTATGTCTTCCCGGGCGGCGGCATCGAGGCCCAGGACTCTGCCGACGCCGCCCATGCCTGCGCCAGCACCCGCCCCGCCCAGGCCGGCGATGGCCTGCGCGTCACCCAGGCCATCGCCGGCCTGCGCGAGACTTTCGAGGAGCTCGGCATTTTGCTGGCCCACGATGCCCAGGGCCGACCGGTATCGGCCGCCGAGCTGGCCACGCTGGACCGCAATGCTCCCCTGGTTCCCCAGTGCGAGGCACGCGGCCTGCGCCTGGCCGTGGATGCGCTGTGGTACCTGGCCCACTGGACGGCCGACCGCGACCTGCCCCGGCGCTTCGATGTGCCTTTCTTCGTGGCGCGCATGCCCGAAGGCCAGGAGCCTGACGCCGACGGATCGGAACAGTTCGAGCCCATCTGGGTGAGCCCCCAGCAAGCGCTGGAGCGCCACCGCGCCGGCAGCTTTCCCATGATCTTTCCCACCATCCGCACGCTGGACCGGCTCAGCCGCTTCGCGGGCACCGATGCCGTGTTCGCCGCCCTGCAAGGCGAGCGGCCGCTGTGGCAGTGCTGCCCGCGCACCGGCTTTCTCGATGGCAAGGAAGCCCGCCACATGGAGGACGAGGCCCCCTTCGGCGAGCTGGAAATGGTCTGCCCGGACGGCCAGATCCTGCACACGCTGGACTGGCAGAGCGAGCGCGCCGTGCCCCTGCGCAAGAACCTGCTGCGCCTGACGGCCCCCAACCCCGGCGTGATGACCGGCCCCGGCACCAACAGCTATCTGGTGGGCGATGCCGCCACGGGCTACATCTGCATCGATCCCGGCCCGGCCGACGCCGCCCATGTGCAGCGCCTGTTCGAGGCGGCCGGCGGCGACATACGCCACATCCTGTGCACCCACTCCCATGCCGACCATTCGCCGGGCGCAGCCCTGCTGCAGGCGCTGGCGGTGCAGGCCGGCAAGCCACGCCCGGCCATCGGCGGCCTGCCTTCGGCACCCACGGCCCGGCCGGCCAGCCGCTTCACGCCAGACCACGTGCTGGCAGATGGCCAGCGCATCGCCGTGCAGGATGCGCAAGGCACCGTCACCCACACGCTGCAGGCCGTGTTCACGCCGGGCCATGCGGCCAACCACGTGTGCTTTCTGCTGGAGGAAGATGCCCTGCTGTTCAGCGGCGACCACATCCTCAACGGCAGCACCACCATCATCGATCCGCCCGACGGCAACATGCGCGAGTACATCGATTCGCTGGACAGGCTGGACGCGCTGTGCGCCGCGCACGATGCGCGCTTCATCCTGCCGGCCCATGGCTATGTGCTGGGCTTTGCGCGCCAGGCGATCGCCAAGCTGAAGGCCCACCGGCTGGCGCGCGAGGCCAAGGTGCTGGCCGCCATGCAAAGACAGCCCGACGGCAGCGTGCAGGACTGGGTGCGGCTGGCCTATGACGACGCCCCGCCGCAGCTGTGGCCGATTGCCGAGCGCTCGCTGCTGGCGCATGTGGAGCGCATCCGTGCGCTGTGCGGGCGGCAATGACCAGCAATGACCGGCAATGACCGACGACGCGCGCGGGGCCTGGTATCTGGTTAAGCTGCGCGCATGTCTGAATCTGAAAGCGTTCGCCTGGCCAAGCGCCTGGCCGAACAGGAACAATGCTCGCGCCGCGAGGCCGAGCTGCATATCACCGCCGGCAACGTCCAGGTGGACGGCAAGGTCGTGCAACTGCCCGAGACGCGCGTGCGCCCCGAGCAGCAGGTCACGCTGCGCAGCGGCGCCCAGCCCGAGGCCGTGCCGCCCGTCACCCTGCTGATGAACAAGCCTGCGGGCTATACCCAGGGCCGGCCCTATGGCCGGGTGCGCAGCGCCCACTCCCTGCTGGGCGAAGCCAGCATGGCCCAGGTGGACACGCCCATGCCGCTGCTGGTGCTGGCCCAGCACTTCAAGAACCTCGAGTCCTTTTTGCCCCTGCCGCTGCCGGCCAGCGGCCTCATCGTCTACACCCAGGACAAGCGCGTGGCGCGCAAGCTGGGCGAGGAAGGCATGTGGCTGGAGCAGGAATGCATCGTCGGCGTCGAGGGCCAGATCCACGAGGACGGCCTGGAGCTGATGAAGGCCGGCCTGCCGATCGGCAAGCGCCAGCTGCCGCCCTGCCGCGTGAGCTGGCAGAACGAGAACCATCTGCGCTTTGCGCTCAAGGGCATCGCCCCCGACGAGATCGACGCCATGTGCACCGAAGTGGGCCTTCGCGTGGTCAGCCTGCGCCGCCTGCGCATTGGCCGCCTCTCTCTGGCCAAGGTGCCCGAAGGCCAGTGGCGCTACCTGATGCCCTGGGAGCGGTTCTAGGCCGGCATTGCCGGGTGCGCGGCGGGCAGCGCATTCGGCAAATGAGAATCATTTCATAGAATGCGGGATTCCCGTGCTGCCTTCGGGCCTCCCGCATGCCTGCGCCCGCCTCTTCCTCTTCTTCCCTGCTGAGCACCTTCCAGGACAGCTACCACGAGCTGGTGCGCTTCGTGGCGCGCCGCGCCGGCCCGCAGGCCGCGCGTGACCTGGTGCATGACGCCTGGATACGCCTGGCCGAACGCCAGCGCGGCGAAAGCAATGCGCCCGCCGCGCCGGACAGTCCGCCAGGCGCCAGCCGCGCCTATCTCTACGCGGTGATGGAGAACATCGCCATCGACCACCTGCGCCATGGCCAGCGCACGGCCGAGCGCTTTGACACCAGCGCGAGGGAAGGCGAGCCGCCCTCCCCCCTCAGCCCCGATGTGGCCGACACCCATTCCTACCGCCAGGCCCTGGCCGGGGTCGAAGGCGCCCTGGCGCAGTTGCCCGCGCGCTGCCGCGACATCTTCCTGGCCGACCGCATCGAGGGCGCCTCGCATGCCGAGCTGGCCGAGCGCCACGGCGTCTCGGTCAAAACCGTGGAACGCGAGGTCATGCGCGCCATGGACAGCGTGGAAGCCTCGCTGCGCCGCTGGCGCGGAGACACCGCCGCACCCGCACCACGCACGGGCCGCCGCCGCGCCCTGTCCACCCTGCTGGGGATGGCGGGCCTGGGTGTCGGCAGCCCGGCGATGTGGCTGGCCTGGCGCCAGTGGATGCCGCAGTACCAGGTGCGACTGGCCACGGCCACCGGCCGCCTGCTGAACCAGCCCCTGCCCGACGGCAGCAGCTTGACGCTGGACGCCGCCAGCCGTGCCGAGGTGGACTTCTACGCCACGCGCCGCCAGGTGCGGCTGCTGGCCGGCAGCGCATTCTTCGCCGTGGCGCGCGACACGGAACGGCCCTTCATGGTCCAGGCGGCGGACGTACAGGTCACCGTGCTGGGCACGCGCTTCGAGGTGGCGCTGGAGGACGATGCGGTGCTGGTCGCCGTCGATGCGGGCCGCGTGCAGGTGCGCGACGGCAGCGGCGCCCGGCATGAACTGGGCGCAGGCCAGATGCTGCGCCTGGCGCCAGGCCAGACGGCCGCCGTGCAAACGGTTGCGGCTGTGGCCGCTTGGCGCGAAGGCTGGCTGGACTTCCAGAACACGCCGCTGGCCGAGGTCGCCCGCCGCCTGGAGCGCTACAGCCTGCAGCCACTGCGCGTGGAGCCCGACGCCGCCGCCCTGCCCGTGCTCGGGCGCGTGCGCATTGCGGCGGCCCAGGGCTGGCTGCGCATGCTGCCGCGCACCCTGCCGGTCAGCGTGCAGGAAGAGGTGCAGGAAAAGGAGCAGGGCCCGGGAACCGGGCGCACCCTGGTCATCCGCCGCCGCAGCTGATGCGCTGATGCGCCCATGGCACCGGAATGCACGGCGCATGCGCACCAGGCGTGAGGGAATGTCTGCGCCCGTTCGTATAGGCATGAGGACCCGGGAACGCGACGCATTCGCAGCCCGGGAATCGCCATTGCCCAGATCCGCCACGGGACCTTCCATGTCTTCATTCCCCTCCAAGCCTTCCCGCCTTGCCTGCAGCCTTGCCCGCCACCATGCCGTTGCCGCGGGCATCGCGCTGCTGGCCCTGCAGCTGTCTCCAGCCGCACTGGCCCAGGCAGCACCGGCCCCGGCCACGGCCGCCAGCACCGACTTCCACATTCCCGCCCAGCCGCTGGACCAGGCGCTGGCCCAACTGGCCCGCCAGGCTGGCCTGCAGCTGCTGGCCGCGCCTGAACTGGTGCAGGGCCGCCGTGCGCCCGCCGTGGAAGGGCGCCTGAGCACCGCCGCCGCCGTGGCCCGGCTGCTGCGCGGCAGCGGGCTGGAAGGCCATGTGAGCCAGGGCACGCTGGTGGTGGAAAAGCCCGCCGGCACCGTGGCCCTGCCCGAAGTCACGGTCTCCGCCGTGGGCGAGACCACGACCACCGAGGGCTCGGGCTCCTACACCACGGGGCTGATGAGCACCTCGACCAAGCTGCCGCTGTCCATCCGCGAGACGCCCCAGTCCCTCACCGTGGTCACCCGCCAGAAGATGGACGACCAGGGCATGCTGTCCATCGACGACGTGGCCAACAGCGCCACCGGCATCACCATCAACCGCTGGAGCGACGACCGGGCGCGCTATTTCTCGCGCGGGTTCGTGATCGGTTCGTTCCTGCAGGACGGCGTGCCCGTCTCGTATGAAACCGACACCTCCACCTACGACACCATGGCCATGTACGACCACGTGGAAGTGGTGCGCGGCCCCACGGGGCTGATGACGGGCGTGGGCGACCCTTCGGGCACCATCAACTTCGTGCGCAAGCGCGCGCCGCGCACCACCCAGCGCTCGGTCACCCTGCGCGGCGGCAGCTGGAACCAGGCCGTGGGCGAGGTCGATGTGGGCGGCGCCCTCAACGAGGACGGCTCGGCGCGCGGGCGTGTGGTGGCCTCGGCCCAGTCGCGCGACCACTTCATCGATGGCTACAGCAGCCGCCGCCAGCTGCTGTACGGCACCGCCGAGTTCGACCTGGGGCGCGACACCACGCTGAGCGTGGGCGGCTCCTATGTGAACGAAGACAATCCCGGCTCGCAATGGATGGGCGTGCCCATGGGCTTCGATGGCTCCTTCCTCGACATTGCGCGATCCAGGCGTTTCTCGCCCTCCTGGAGCAAATGGGACAAGAAGGAGGTCAGCCTGTTCGCCGACCTGGAGCACCGCTTCGACAACGGCTGGAAGGCCAGGCTGGCCGCGCGCGCCCTGCAGGCCAAGTCCGCGCTGGACGGCGCCTACCTGGTCTCGGGCGGCCTGGACGACCAGGGCCGCACGCGCTACGACGTGGCCGGCGGCCTGTACGACTACGACAAGCGCCAGCTCAGCCTCGATGCCTCGGCCCAGGGCCCCGTGCGCCTGTTCGGCCGCGAGCATGACCTGGCCTTCGGCCTCAGCCGCCGCACCATCCGCTGGAGCGACCAGGGCTACAGCTACCTGTCGCCCACGGGGGAATGGCTGATCGCCAATGGCGTCGATCCCTATACCTGGAACCCCGACTCGCTGGACCGCTCCGGCCTGCTGGCCGAAGACCTGTGGACGCGCCGCCAGAAGACCACGCTCACCTCGGCCTACGCCACGGGCCGCTTCCTGCTGGCCGAGCCACTGAACCTGATCGCCGGCGCGCGCCTGGACTGGTACGACTTCACCAACGTCCAGCGCCAGGGCAGCTGGAGCCGGGAGCGCGAATTCAGCGAGAAAGCCCATGCCACGCCCTATGCGGCGCTGACCTATGACATCAGCAAGACCTACTCGGCCTATGCCAGCTACACCAGCATCTTCCGGCCGCAGGATTTTCTGGATGTCTCGGGCAGCATGCTGGCGCCGGTGGAGGGCCGCAACTTCGAGCTGGGCCTC
Organism: Delftia sp. WSY_12; assembly: GCF_043104645.1. Taxonomy (NCBI): domain Bacteria; kingdom Pseudomonadati; phylum Pseudomonadota; class Betaproteobacteria; order Burkholderiales; family Comamonadaceae; genus Delftia; species Delftia sp. WSY_12. Next base: position 19,372 of record NZ_JBICKW010000060.1, on the reverse strand, counting down.
AAGGGCAGCTACCTGGACGAGCGCGTGAACCTGGCCGTTGCCGTGTTCAACACCACGCAGGACAACCTGCCCCAGGCCATCGCGGACATCAACTCCTGCACAGTGAAGACCAATTGCTACCGCTCCGTCGGCAAGGTCAAGAGCAAGGGGCTGGACGTGGACATCAGCGGCGAGATCCTGCCGCGCCTGAACGCCGGCCTTGGCTATACCTTCACCCAGGCCAAGATCGCCAGCGACAGCACCGAAGGCGCCAAGGGCGCGCCCTATGCCAGCTACACGCCGCGCCACCAGCTCAAGCTGTCGGCCATGTACCACCTGGGCGGCGAGCTGGGCGCATGGCGCGTGGGCGGCGGCCTGCGCTACCAGAGCCGCACCACGTCCGAGTCGCTGACCAGCGCCGAGGGCTATGCAATCCGCCAGCCCGCCCATGCCGTGGCCGACCTGGTCATCGGCTATCGGGTGAACCGGCAGCTGGACCTGCAGATGAACATCAGCAACCTGTTCGACCGCCACTACTTCGAGACCCTGGGCACGAACAACGGCGGCAACTATTTCGGCGTGCCACGCAGGCTGCTGCTGACGGCCAAATACCAGTTCTGAACCGCCCATGAAAATGCCCCGCCGGTGGCGGGGCATGGAAAAAAGTGTGAAGCGCGCCGATAAGCCGGATTCTGTGCACGCGGTTGCCCGCATGTGACCGCCATTAATCTGGGCCGGGCGTCGCCGCCCGGCTCGGTGCTACCTACCCGCACACTCCGGGGGCCCCGTCAACGTATGCCTACTTGGTATTGCTGCGCGTAGAGATTGCCCGTTTCACCCGGGGACGCGTTCCGCGTCCCCGGGTGGCTATGGGGCCCAGGCTTTCGCCTGGGCGTCTGGCTTGCGCCATCCGTCGCCAGCTTGCGCTGGCACCCCATAGAACACCAAGTTGGCGGCACATGTCCCCGACTCGTCTCTGTTGCTCTGATCCTCACCTCACGGTGGACAGCCGTTAGCTGCTACGCTGCCCTGTGCAGTCCGGACGTTCCTCCAGTGCCGTGTTTCCACGATTGCACCAGCGGCGGTCTGGCGTGCTTCACGGGCGGCATTATCTCGCGGCTGGGGCCGGGCTGCAGGCAGATGGCGCAACAGCCTCACGGCGGCATGCAGAACTCGCGGCGGAATTGTTCGGGTGAGGTGCCGGCCTCGCGCTGGAACATGGCGATGAAGGCCGAGGGCGTGCTGTAGCCCAGGTCATAGGCGATCTGCTGCACGCTCAGGCCGGCCTCCAGCGCATCGATGGCCAGCAGGTAGCGCATGCGCTGGCGCCATTCGCCCAGGCCCATGCCCAGTTCGCGCTGGCAGTGGCGCGCCAGGGTGCGCTCGGTCATGTGCACGCTGGCGGCCCATTGGGCCAGGCTGCGGTGGTCCTCGGGCGCAGCGCGCATGCGGGTCAGCACTTCGACCAGGGCCGGGTGTTCGGCGGCCGGCAGATAGCCGGGCTCCACGGGAACGGCCCGCAACTGGTCGTAGAGCACACGGGCCAGGCGCAGGTCGGCGTCGGTGGCGGGAATGTGCACGTCGCGCACGGCAAAGTCGGCCAGGATGGCCTTGACGATGGCGCCGATGCGCATGGAGCACGGCTGCGCCGGCAGCTCCCTGCACAACGCAGGCGCCAGGTAGACCGAGCGGTAGACCACGGCGTGCGCCACATGGCAGCTGTGCACCACGCCGGGCGGCACCCAGACGCCGTACTGCGGCGGCGAGACCCAGCGCTGGCCTGCCGTGTCCATGCACATGCTGCCGTGGGGCGTGTAGTTGAGGTGACCCCAGCTGTGGCTGTGCGGCGGCACCTCGGTGTCGGCGCCGAATTCGTCGTAGCGGAAGTAGTACTCGCCCGGCACATCCTCGACGTTCTGGATGCGCATGGGCTTGCTGGTACGGGGCATGGCGGATGGTCCGGGTTGCGCTATCGATTGTCCGAAACCAGGGATGCACTCCAAGTCGGACAGAACGATCATAGGACCAGTCTTAGGAGTCTTCCAATGGGGTCTTACCTTTTCCCTTTGATCGCCGTGCTCATCTGGTCGGTCAATACCGTGGTCAGCAAGATGGCGGCCGACAGCATCGGCGCGGCCGAGATCGGTTTCTACCGCTGGCTGGTGGCAGCCGTGCTGTTCACGCCTTTCCTGCTGCCGTCCATCTGGCGCCAGCGCGCCGACATCCGGCCGCTGCTGCCGCGCCTCGTCGTGCTGGGAATGCTGGGCATGGTGATCTACCAGAGCCTGGCCTACTACGCGGCCCATATGACATCGGCCACGCACATGGGCCTGATCGGCTCGCTCACGCCCATGATGGTGCTGGGCCTGTCCACCGCCATGCTGGGCCAGGCGCTGAGCCGGGGCGCCGTGCTGGGCTGCGTGCTGGCGATTGCGGGCGTGGCCCTGGTGGTGTCTTCGGGGCAGCCTGCCACCTTGCTCACCCAGGGCCTCAATGGCGGTGACGCGCTGATGTTCGTGGCCATGCTGGCCTATGCCGTCTACAACATCCTGCTCAAGCGCTGGCCCATGCCGCGCCTGGCCACGGTGCAACTGCTGTACCTGCAGATCCTGGTGGCCGTGATCGCGCAGCTGCCGCTGTTCCTGATGGCGCCGCGCACGGGGCTGAACGCGGCCAACCTGCCGCTGGTGGGCTTTGCGGGCATCATGGCCTCCATCGCCGCGCCGCTGCTGTGGATGATGTCGGTGGCGCGCATCGGGCCGGGCCGCTCCAGCATGTTCTTCAACCTGGTACCCATCTTCACGGCCGTGATCGCCTTCATGGCATTGGGCGAGCCCCTGGCGGCCTACCACGCCGTGGGCGGCGTGCTGACCATCGGCGGCCTGCTGCTGGCCGAGCTGTGGAAGCAGCCCTTGCGTGCGCCGCGTGCCGCCGCCACCGCCTGAAAAAATCAGGGTTTTCCCGAGCGCAAATGGTGCACGCATGCCGCATGCCGGTGCGGCGCCCGCACCATTGCTGCCCATAAGAATTTGCATTCAGGCCTGCTCATAATTTCTTGTTGGACAGCCCTGTCCTGCCTTTCGATACTGCCGCCAAAGGAACCGCTGCAAGCGCCAGACGCCTGAGGTTCCCACGACACACGGGCCCGGTCCCAGCGGCCTGGCCCGTGTGCCCGCTGCACTTTCGAAGACAGGAGACACCCCATGAGCAGCCCGGCATCCGCCGCACATCCCCTCGCACAGAGCACAGGCGCCGGCGAGGCCGCGTCCCTCGACATGGACGCCACCTACCGCAAGATCGCCTGGCGCCTGATCCCTTTTCTGGTCCTGCTCTTCATCCTGGCCTGGATAGACCGCGTCAACGTCGGTTTCGCCAAGCTGCAGATGCTGGACGACCTGCAGTTCAGCGAGGCCATCTACGGCCTGGGCGCAGGCATCTTCTTCATCGGCTACTTCCTGTTCGAGGTGCCCAGCAACCTGCTGCTGGAGAAGATCGGCGCACGCAAGACGCTGGCGCGCATCACCATCCTGTGGGGCGCGGCCTCCATGGCCATGGCCTACGTGACCACGCCCACCATGTTCTACGTGCTGCGCTTCGTGCTGGGCGTGGTGGAGGCCGGCTTCTTCCCCGGCGTGGTGCTGTACCTGACCTACTGGTTCCCGGCCCGCCACCGGGCGCGCGTCAACGGCCTGTTCATGACCTCGTTCGCCATTGCCGGCGCCGTGGGCGGCCCGATTGCGGGCGCCATCATGAATGGCATGCAGGGCGTGGGCCATCTGTCCAACTGGCAGTGGCTGTTCATCCTGGAAGGCATTCCCTCGGTGATCGCCGGCTTCTTCGTGCTGCTGTACCTGCCCGAAAAGCCCGCCAACGCCAGGTGGCTGAGCGCGGCCGAGCAGCGCGCCGTGACCGCCGCCGTGGAGGCCGAGAACCAGGGCGGCCACAAGCATGTGTCCTTCCTGGATGCCTGCCGCAACTACCGCGTGTGGCTGTGCGCCGCCGTGTATTTCTGCATCGTCAGCGGCAACGCCACCATCGCGTTCTGGTCGCCGTCCATCATCAAGGAGATCGGCATCCAGAACACGCTGCAGATCGGCCTGATCTCGGCCATTCCCTTCCTGGCCGGCACGCTGGCCATGGTCTGGAACGGCATGCATTCGGACAAGACCGGCGAGCGCCGCATGCACTGCGCCCTGTCCGCGCTGATCGCGGCGGCGGGCCTGATCCTCACGGGCCTGTTCCTGCACAACGCCGTGCTCGCCCTGTGCGCGCTGACGCTGGCCTCCATCGGCATCCTCGCGGCCTTTCCCGTGTTCTGGTCGATTCCTGCCGCCTTCCTGGCCGGCACGGCGGCGGCCGGCGGCATTGCACTGATCAACTCCATCGGCAACCTGGCCGGCTTCGTGGCGCCCTACATGATCGGCGCGCTCAAGACCAGCACGGGATCGCTGTCCTCGGGCCTGTACTTCGTGGCAGCCCTCGAATTCCTGGCGGCCTTCCTGGTCGTGCTCTTCGTCAGGAAGCAGTGAGGCCTGCGCGTGCGGTGCCGCTCCACGCCCTCCGCACGCCACAGCCTGACTTCCGCGTTTTCTCACCGGGGCCCGCGGCCCCGAATTCCCCCTGGATCGCCTGCCATGCAACTGCAGTTCACCACCCCCGAAGGCCAGACCTTCGCCCCTGAATTCGACACCCTCATCGTCGCCGGCTGGGCCGGCCGCGACCGCGAGGCCATCGAGCACCACATCGAGGAGCTGGCCGCCATCGGCATCCCGCGCCCCAGCGCCGTGCCGCTGTACTACCGCATCTCCAGCAACCAGCTGAGCCAGCACAGCGCGCTGCAGGTGCTGGGCCCGGACTCCTCGGGCGAGGTCGAGGTCTTCGTGTTCACGCACGAAGGCGAGATGTTCGTGAGCCTGGCCTCCGACCACACGGACCGCAAGCTGGAAGCCTACAGCGTGGCCTTTTCCAAGCAGGCCTGCGTCAAGCCCGTGGCCACCCAGGCCTGGCGCTTTGCCGACGTGGCCGGCCACTGGGATGAGCTGGTCGTGCGCTCGTGGATCGTGGAAGACGGCCGCGAGGTGCTCTACCAGGAAGGCACGCTGGCCAGCCTGCGCACGCCCCAGGACCTGATCGCAGGCTTCACGGGCGGCAAGGATCTGCTGCCCGCAGGCTGCGGCATGACCTGCGGCACGGTGGGCGCCATCGGCGGCATCCGCCCCTCGACGCAGTTCTCCATGGAGCTGTACGATCCCCGCAGCCAGCGTTCCATCCGCCACAGCTACCGCAGCGAACTGCTGGACGTCGTGGCCTGAGCCGCGACTCCGATCCGCCCACGCCCGCCTTCACCCACAGGACTTCCCACATGACCCAAGCCCTCCCCCTGCCCAGCCTGGAACTGGCATCACAGCGCCTGCATGGCGGCGAAACCACCTCGGTGCAGCTGACCGAGCAGGCCCTGGCCCGCACCATGTCGGGGGAAGGCCCCAAGGTGTTCACGCGCGTGTTCCAGGGCGCGGCCCTGGCCGAGGCCCGCGCCAGCGACGTGCTGCGTGCGGCCGGCCTGGCGCGCTCGCCCATCGAGGGCCTGCCGGTCTCGGTCAAGGACCTGTTCGACATCGCCGGCTTTCCCACGCTGGGCGGCTCGCGCCTGCTGGCCGACGCACCGCCCGCGCAGCGCACGGCCGAAGTGGTGCAGCGCCTGCGCCAGGCCGGCGCCGTCATCGTGGGCACGACCAACATGACCGAGTTCGCCTACTCGGGCCTGGGCATCAACCCGCACTACGGCACGCCGCGCAATCCCTGGCAGCGTGACGAGGGCGGCGGCCGCATCCCGGGAGGCTCGTCCTCGGGCGCGGCCATCTCGGTCACCGACGGCATGGCCATGGCGGCCATCGGCTCGGACACGGGCGGCTCGGTGCGCATTCCTTCGGCGCTGTGCGGGCTCACGGGCTTCAAGCCCACGGCGCGCCGCGTGAGCATGGAGGGCGTGCTGCCGCTGTCGGCCAACCTGGACTCCATCGGCCCGCTGGCCCCCAGCGTGCGCTGCTGCGCCACGCTGGACGCCATCCTCTCCGGCGAGCCGCTGGGCGAGCTGCATGCCGCGCCGCTGCAGGGCCTGCGCCTGCTGGCACCCACCAACGTGGTGCTGGACGGCATGGACGCCACCGTGGCCGCCGCCTGGGAGCGCGCCCTGTCCCTGCTGTCGCAGGCGGGCGCCCACATCGCCCACGCCGTGGTCGCGCCCTTCGGCGAGCTGGCCGACATCAATTCCAAGGGCGGCTTCACGGCCGCCGAGGCCTGGGCCTGGCACCGCCAGCACATCGCCACGCGCCTGTCCGAGTACGACCCGCGCGTGGGCACGCGCATCCTGCGCGGCAAGGACATCAGCGCGGCCGACTACATCGACCTGCTGGCACGCCGCAGGCAGTGGATTGCCGCCGTGATCGCCCAGATGGCCGACCATGACCTGATCGTCATGCCCACCGTGCCCGTGGTCGCCCCGAAGATCGCCGACCTCACGCAGAGCGACGAGGCCTACTTCGGCGCCAACGGCCTGATCCTGCGCAACCCCACGCTGATCAACTTCCTCGACGGCTGCGCCATCTCCCTGCCCTGCCACCGCGCAGGCGAGGCGCCCGTGGGCCTGAGCCTGGCCGGCCTCGGCGGGCAGGACCGGCGACTGCTGTCCGTGGCCCTGGCCGTGGAGCAGCTGCTGGCTTCGGCGCAGGGCTGATCGACCAGACGGCCTCGGGCCTAGCCGCCCAGGCCGCTGCCCGGCAGCCGCGCCACGGCCTGGCCGTGGTTCAGCGCAAAGGCGGCGGCGGTCTCCTCGGCCGCGCGCGCCACCACTTCGGTCAGCGGGTTCTGGTGGTCATTGCGGTAGCAGGCCACCAGCGGCAGCGAGGGGAACTCACGGTCCACGCGCAGCAGGCGCAGGCGCTGCTCGGCCAGCTCGCGCTGGATGATGGCCGGCGGCACGGCGGCCACGCCCAGGCCGTCGCAGACCACGCGGATCATGGTGGCCACCGAGGCAATGCAGTTCAGGTGCACCGAGGCACTGCTTTCGGTGGAGAACAGCTGCTCGATCACCGCATAGGGCTCGGAGCCGCGCGCAAAGCACATGATGGGAAAGGCCGCCAGCTCGGCCAGGCTCAGGGTCTCGTCGCCGATGCCCAGCTTGGGGCTGCCCACCCACGCCATGGGAAATTCACCCAGCGACAGATGGCCCACGCCGGCCGCCGTCACGGGCTTGGCCTGCAGCGACAGGTCCAGCTGGCCCTTCACCAATTGCTCGGACATGTGCAGCGTGGTGTCGCAGGCAATCTCCACCTGCAGGCGCGGATAGCGCTGCTGCAGCAGCGCCAGGAAATCGGGGAACCAGCTGTGCACGATGGACTCGATGGCGCCGATGCGGATCACGCCCGCATAGGCCTGCTTGTCCAGCATGTCCTCGCGCATCTCGCGCATGAGGCGCAGCATGCGCTCGGCATGGACCAGGGCCTTGGCGCCGTCGGCCGTCAGCGTGACCTCGCGCACGCCACGGTCGAACAGGCGCACGCCGAACTCCTGCTCCAGCGTGGCGATGCGGCTGGAGACGGCGGCCTGCGTGGTGTACAGCCGCTCGGCCGTCATGCGGAAATTGCGCAGCTCGGCCAGCAGCACAAAGGTTTCCAGGAACCGTAGATTCATGCGGCGATGTTAGCCGTCCAGGCCATATCGATATAGCCCATGCATGGAACGCCTGCGTGCACAATGCTCCGTGACCGCGCACGCTGGCTGCGCAACACCCCGACTGTCCAACCACCACCCCAAAATCGCGGAGGTCCGATGAGAGCTGACAACATCCTGCAAACGATTGGCAACACGCCCCACGTGCGCATCAACCGCCTGTTCGGCGCCGGTGCCAATGTGTGGATCAAGTCCGAGCGCGGCAACCCCGGCGGCTCCATCAAGGACCGCATCGCCCTGGCCATGGTCGAGGACGCCGAAAAATCCGGTGCCCTGCAGCCCGGCGGCACCATCATCGAGCCCACCAGCGGCAACACCGGCGTGGGCCTGGCCCTGGTGGCCGCCGTCAAGGGCTACAAGCTGGTGCTGGTCATGCCCGAGAGCATGAGCATCGAGCGCCGCCGCCTGATGCTGGCCTACGGCGCCAGTTTCGACCTCACGCCCAAGGAAAAGGGCATGAAGGGCGCCATCGCCCGCGCCCAGGAACTGGCCAGCCAGACGCCCGGCGCCTGGATTCCCCAGCAGTTCGAGAACCCCGCCAACATCGATGTGCATGTGCGCACCACGGCACAGGAAATCCTGGCCGACTTCCCCGAAGGCCTGGATGTGCTGATCACCGGCGTGGGCACGGGCGGCCACCTGACCGGCGTGGCCAAGGTGCTCAAGGCCAGGCTCCCCCAGCTCAAGGTCTTTGCCGTGGAGCCTGCCGCCTCGCCCGTGATCTCGGGCGGTCAGCCCTCGCCCCACCCCATCCAGGGCATTGGCGCAGGCTTCGTGCCCAAGAACCTGGACACCAGCCTGCTGGACGGCGTGATCCAGGTCGAGGCCGAACCTGCGCGCGAGTACGCACGCCGCTCGGCCCGCGAGGAAGGCATCCTGGTCGGCATCTCCTCGGGCGCCACGCTGGCCGCCATCGCGCAGAAGCTGCCCGAGCTGCCCGCAGGCGCCAAGGTGCTGGGCTTCAACTACGACACGGGCGAGCGCTACCTGTCGGTGGAAGGCTTTCTGCCGGCCTGACCGCCCTGCACCCTGAACAAGCCAAAGGCCCTTCGCGGGCCTTTTGTCATGGCAGAGCCGTTCAGATCGTCAGGCCCTGAGCCAGGTGCCGCAGCAGCGCATCCACCTTGGGCAGCAACTGGCGGCTGCGCGGCCAGACCAGGTGCAGCGGCAGGCCATCGACTTCGGCGCCGGGCAGCAGCCGCAGCAGGTGGCCATCGCGCAGCGGCGCCTCAACCATCCACGTGGCCAGTTGGGCGATGCCGCAGCCCGCCATCACGGCAGCCACCACCGCTTCGCCATCGCCCAGCACCATGCGCGGCTGCACCGCAATGGCGCCGGCACTGCTCTGCCATGCACTCATGCCTGCATCGGTCCTTCCATAGGCCACGGCATCATGGCCGGCCAGTGCCTGCAGGCTGTCAGGCGCTCCGCGCCGCTCCAGATACGCAGGCGATGCGCAGAACACCAGCCGCTCCCGCCCCAGCAGACGCTGGCCCAGTCCCGCAGGCAGCTGCACGCTGCCGCCTATGCGCACGGCCACGTCGATGTCTTCGTCCACCACGTCCACGAAGCGGTCCGTGAACGACACCTGGGGCTGCACCGCCGCATGGCGCTGTGCAAACTCCAGCAGCAGCGGCATCACCTTCATCCGTCCGTACAGCGCCGGCAGGTCCACGCGCAGCCTGCCTGCCGGCTCCAGGTGCTCGGCGGCCAGCACCTGCTCGGCCGACTCCAGCTCGCCCAGCACGCGCACACAGGTGCGGTAGAAGGCCTCGCCGGCATCGGTCAGCCGCAGCCGCCGCGTCGTACGTTCAAACAGGCGCGTCGCCAGCCGGGCTTCCAGCCGGGCCACGGCCTTGCCCACGGCCGAGCCCGTCAGGTGCAGCCGCTCGGCAGCAGCCGTGAAACTGCCCGCGTCTGCGGTACAGACAAAGGCCTCGATGCCCTTGAGACGCTCCGAAGGAAACATGGCGATGGCGGCTTTCATTCAAGAATCAATTTCCAGTATCTGCAGAAAATTCATCCGAGATAAGAATTCACATCTTAAATAAGCTCGCGGGCCTGTTGTTTCTTTTCCCGGAGTCTTTGCGCATGTCTCCTGCCCCATCCCTGAACCGCGATGCCCGCCCCTCCATTCCTGCCACCCAAGGCAAGGCCGCCACCGCCGTGCTGGCGGTGGCGGCTTTCGTCATCGTCACAACGGAGTTCCTGATCGTCGGCCTGCTGCCGGCGCTGGCGCGCGACCTGGGCACCAGCGCTGCGGCGGCCGGCCAGCTGGTCACGCTGTTCGCCCTGGTCGTGGCGCTGGCCGGTCCGCCGCTCACGGCCTGGCTGGCACCGGTGGGCCGCAAGCGCCTGTTCGTGGCCATTGCCCTGCTGTTTGCGGGCTCCAATGCGCTGGCGGCCGTGGCGCCCAGCCTGGGCGTGCTGGCACTGGCGCGCCTGCTGCCGGCCATGGCGCTGCCGGTGTTCTGGGGCACGGCCAGCGAAACCGCTGCGCAACTGGCAGGACCGTCACGCGCAGGCCGTGCCGTGGCCAGCGTCTACCTGGGCATTTCTGCGGCGCTGCTGCTGGGCATTCCCCTGGGCACGCTGGCCGCCGATGCCGTGGGCTGGCGCGGCGCCTTCGGCCTGCTGGCCCTGCTGTCGCTGCTGGTGGCCCTGGCCCTGCAATGGAAGATGCCGGCGCTTGAAGGCGCGCCCCGCATGCCCCTGGCGCAGCAGTTGCGCGTGTTGCGCACTCCCCGGTTCCTGGCGCAGATTGCGCTGTCGGTGCTGGTCTTCACGGCCATGTTCACGGCCTATACCTATCTGGCCGAAATCCTGGAGCGCGCCGCCGGCGTGGCACCCGCACGCGTGGGCTGGTGGCTGATGGGATTTGGCGCCGTCGGCCTGGCCGGCAACTGGCTGGGCGGGCGCTGGGCCGAGCGCCACGCGCTGAGAGTCACAGCGGCCCTGTGCCTGTTACTGGCCCTGGGCATGGCGGCCACCGTGCAGCTGGCCCAGGCCCTGCCCTGGCTGGTGGTCGCGCTGGCCGTCTGGGGCGTGGCCAACACGGCCCTGTACCCGGTCTGCCAGATCCGCGTCATGCAATCCGCACCCCAGGCGCAGGCCCTGGCGGGCACGGCCAATGTCTCGGCCGCCAATGCCGGCATTGCGCTGGGTGCCCTTTTGGGCGGATGGGCACTGCAGACCGCAGGCCCTCTGTCCACGGGCCGGGTTGCCGCCGGCCTGGCCATGCTGGCGGCCGTGGCGGCGCTGTGCATGGCACGCTCGGGGCGAGCAAGGCACGCGCACTGCGCATGATCCACTCCATGAAGAGCCAGGGCCGGCAATCGCAGCGGCGTGCATTGTTGCTGGCCGCTGCATGCTGCGTTGTCTGCTCGCGCACAAAGTGAACCGCCTCGGGCCTGGACAATCCGTACCGGCGCCGCGACCGCATCCCGGACCGCCGCCTGTGTGCAGCGCAGACGTGACGCCCAGCCCGGCGTAAGACAGTTGTGTGGAGATCTCTTACAAAACATGTTGCGCCCAAAGGTCATGCTGAACGCGCATCGGGCAAACCCGACTCTGGCCTACGATGGTCTGACCAAGGAGTAAAAAAATCTTGTTCGGTTTCTTTGAAAAACGCGTCCCGCCCTATCCCAGCGTCGAGCCCACGGTCCCGCCCAAGGGCTTTTTCGCCTTCATCTGGGCCTGCACGCAAGGCATGCGCGGCTGGATCGCGCTGCTGACCTGCACCTCGGCGCTGCTGGCCGTCTACGAGGCGGCGCTGTTCGCCCTGATGGGCCATGTGGTGGACTGGCTTTCCACCGTGTCGCCGGCAGGCTTCTGGGAGCAGCAGCGCGGCACGGTCTGGGGCATTGCCGCCATCCTCTTGTCCAGCGTGCTGCTGCTGGCCTTTCACACGGCAGTGATGCACCAGGTGCTGGCCATCAATTTCCCCATGCGCCTGCGCTGGGTGTTCCACCGGCTGATGCTGGGCCAGAGCATGTCGTTCTATGCGGACGAGTTCGCGGGCCGCATCACCACCAAGATCATGCAGACGGCGCTGTCGGTGCGCGAAGTGGTGTTCATGGTGGTCGATGTGCTGGTGGGCGTGAGCGTCTACATGATCGGCATCCTGGTGCTGGCGGCCAGCTTCGAGTGGCGGCTGATGATTCCGTTCGCGCTGTGGCTGCTGGCCTATATCGGCGCCTGCTTCTACTTTGTTCCGCGCCTGGGCAAGATCGGCAAGGAGCAGGCCGATGCGCGCTCCATGATGACGGGCCGCGTGACCGATGCCTATACCAACATCGCCACCGTCAAGCTGTTCGCCCACACGCGCCGCGAGGCAGAGTACGCGCGCAACGCCATGGACGCCTTCAAGTCCACCGGCTATGCGCAGATGCGGCTGGTCAGCCTGTTCGAGATCACCAACCACCTGATGATCACCCTGCTGCTGGTGGGCTCCACGGGCACGGCGCTGTACCTGTGGTCTGCCGGTCAGGCCAGCGCGGGCGTGGTGGCAGCGGTGATTGCCATGGCGCTGCGGCTGATGGGCTATTCGCACTGGGTGATGTGGCAGATGACGGGCCTGTTCGAGAACGTGGGCACCATCCAGGACGGCATCCTCACGCTGACCAAGCCGCGCACCATCGTGGATGCGCCCGACGCCAGGCCGCTGCAGGTCACGCACGGCGCCATCGCCTTCGAGGACCTGAGCTTTGCCTACAAGGACGGCGGCAAGCAGGTGATCGACCACCTGAACCTGCACATTCGCGCGGGCGAGCGCATCGGCCTGATCGGCCGCTCGGGCGCGGGCAAGTCCACGCTGGTGAACCTGCTGCTGCGCTTCCATGAACCCCAGGGCGGGCGCATCACCATCGACGGGCAGGACATCCGCACCGTCACGCAGGACAGCCTGCGCGGCGCCGTGGGCATGGTGACGCAGGACACCTCGCTGCTGCACCGCTCCATGCGCGACAACATCCTCTACGGCCGCCCCGATGCGACCGAGCAGGAAATGCTGGCCGCCGCGGACAAGGCCGAGGCCTCGGACTTCATCGCCACGCTGACCGACCTCAAGGGCCGCAGCGGCTACGACGCCCAGGTGGGCGAGCGCGGCGTCAAGCTGTCGGGTGGCCAGCGCCAGCGCGTGGCGATTGCGCGCGTGATGCTCAAGGACGCGCCCATCCTGCTGCTGGACGAGGCCACCAGCGCGCTGGACAGCGAGGTCGAGGCCGCCATCCAGCAAAGCCTGGACAGCCTCATGCACGGCAAGACCGTGATCGCCATCGCCCACCGCCTGTCGACCATCGCGGCCATGGACCGGCTCATCGTCATGGACCAGGGCCAGATCGTCGAGCAGGGCACGCACCAGCAACTGCTGGAGCTGGGCGGCATCTACGCCAAGCTGTGGTCGCACCAGAGCGGCGGCTTCCTCGCAGAGCAGGGCTCGGAAGCTGCCAACGCCAACGGCTAGACGCTCGCCAGATCCCGGTCCAGCTGCGTATGCAATGTGTAGCGGCTGGCCGGGTGCAAGGTCACGCTGAGGTCCATCAACTCCCCATCGGTATCCAGGTAGCGGCGCACGATCTTCAGCGCCGCTGACCCTGCCGGGGCCTGCAATTCTTCCGACAGCGCATCCGGAATGAGCGCTCCCACCACGGCCTGCCGCACCCGCGCGATGCGCAGGCCGTATTGCTGCTCCAGCAGGCTGCTGACCAGCAACTCGGGCGCGGCGCGCACGCGCTCGGCCAGCTCCTGCGTGTCAAAGCGCTGCGCATCCACATAGACCACGGTCCAGGCAATGGGCAGGTGCGGTGCGGCGCCGTCGCGGCGCAGGCTGCAGATGGCCAGCCAGCGGCTGCCGGCCGGGCAGTCCAGCTCGGCGGCCAGGTCCTGGTCCAGCACCACCTCCTCGATGCGCCGCACTTCGCGCACATGGGTGGCGCCGAACTGCACCAGGTCCTCCAGCGAGGTCAGCGCCTGGCGGTAGTGCGCATGGGGCTGCGCCGCCTCCACGCGCGTGCCGACCTTCTTGCGCCGCGAGACCAGCCCCGACTGCTGCAGCTCGGCAATCGCCGCGCGCACAGTGTGGCGGCTCACGCCATAGCGGTCGCACAGCTCCAGCTCGGTAGGCAGCAGGGCGCCCACGGCGTATTCGCCCGAGGCAATGCGCTCGGACAGGTCGCGCGCCACCTGGGCATAGCGTGTCTCAGCCATGGGCGCAGGCCTTCCCCCCAGGCAAACCCGGATGTTCGTAATGTACGTACATAAATAAAAATATCGATATGTCCGAACTTAATCGCAATTACGCACCATGACCCTTCCGTCCTTCACCGCCAGCACCGCCATCGATTCGCTGCTGTTCCGCGACGCCTTCGGCACCCCCGCCATGCGCGCCATCTTCGCCGACAGCGCGCTGGTGTCGCGCTACATAGAGGTCGAGGTCGCGCTGGCACGCGCCCAGGGCCGCTGCGGCGTGATTCCGGCCGAGGCCGCACACGAGATCGCGCAGCGCTGCAGCCTCGAAGCGCTGGACTTCGAGCTGCTGCGCAAGGAAACCGACATTGTCGGCTACCCCATCCTGCCGCTGGTGCACCAGCTGGTGAAACAGTGCGGCGACGCAGGCCGCTACATCCACTGGGGCGCCACCACCCAGGACATCATGGACACGGCCACCGTGCTGCAGGTGCGCGATGCGCTGGACCTGGTCGATGCCGACATCGCCGCGCTGCGCACCATCCTGGCCGACCTGGCAGAACGCCACCGCGACACGCCCATGGCCGGCCGCACGCACCTGCAGCACGCCCTGCCCATCACCTTCGGCTACAAGGCCGCCATCTGGCTGGCCATGTTCGACCGCCATGCCCAGCGCCTGAAGGAACTGCGCCCGCGCGTGCTGGTGGGCCAGTTCGCGGGGGCGGCAGGCACGCTGGCCTCGCTGAGCGGCCGGGGCCTGGAAGTGCAGCAATTGCTCATGGAAGAACTGGGCCTGGGCGTGCCCGCCACCACCTGGCATGTGGCGCGCGACGGCCTGGCCGAGGCCGTGAATTTCCTGGCACTGGTCACCGGCTCGCTGGGCAAGATCGCCTACGACGTGATGCTGCTGTCCTCCACCGAGTTCGGCGAGGTGTTCGAGCCCTTCGTCACCGGGCGCGGCGCCAGCAGCACCATGCCGCAAAAGCGCAACGCCATCTCCAGCGAGCTGATGCTGGCCGCCTCCAAGGCCGTGCGCCAGCATGCGGGCCTGATGCTGGACGCCATGGTCCAGGACCTGGAGCGCGCCACCGGCCCCTGGCACGCCGAATGGGTGGCCCTGCCCGAGAGCTTCGTGCTCTCGGCCGGCGCCCTGCACCAGGCGCGCTTCATGCTGGGCGGCCTCATCGTCGATCCCGAACGCATGGCCCGCAACCTGGACATGACCGACGGTCTGATCGTGGCCGAGGCCGTGATGATGGGCCTGGCCCCGCACACGGGCCGCCAGCAGGCGCACGACATCGTCTATGCCGCCTGCCGCAGCGTCAACGCCGAGGGCGGCACGCTGGCCGATGCGCTGGCCCGCCTGCCCGAAGTCACGGCCCATTTCGACCGCGCGGCGCTGCAGCGCCTCACCGACCCGCGCAACTACCTGGGCGAGGCCCCGCAGATGGTGGACCGCGCCCTTGCGCTGTCGCGCGCCCATACAGCCAGCGGCCGCTGACATCCCGGCCCAGGACAGAACACAGCACTACAGGAGACAACACCATGCCTTTCCATCTTCCCCGCCTGCCACGCCTGGCCCTTGCCCTGGCCGCCACCACCTTCGCCCTGGCCGCGCACGCCCAGGGCGGCTACCCCGCCAAGCCGCTGACCTGGATCGTGCCCTTCGCGGCCGGCGGCCCCACGGACGCCATGGCGCGCGACATCGCCCAGCGCACCAGCACCCAGCTGGGCCAGCAGATCATCATCGAGAACGTTCCGGGTGCGGGCGGCACCATCGGCGCGGCCAAGGCGGCGCGCTCGGCGCCCGACGGCTACAGCTTCCTGGTCGGCCACATGGGCTACATGGGCGCGGCGCCGTCGCTGTACAAGAAGCTGGCCTATGACCCGGTCAAGGACTTCGAGGCGGTGTTCCGCTTCCCCGACACGCCGCTGGTGCTTCTGGTGGGCAAGAACTCCCCGTACAAGACGGCCGAGGAGCTGGTGGCCTTCGGCAAGCAGAACCCGGGCCGGCTGAACTTCGGCAACGCGGGCGTGGGATCGACCTCGCACCTGGTGGCAGCGCTGTTCGCCAGCCGCGCGCAGATGGAGATCACCCAGGTGGCCTACAAGGGCGCGGCACCGGCCATGACCGATGTGATCTCGGGCCAGGTCGATGCCATGTTCGACCAGACCAACACCGCCCTGCCCCAGCTGGCCGGCGAGCGCATCCGCGCCATCGCCCTCACCTCGGACAAGCCCATGCCCCAGTTCCCGGGCGCCGCCGCGCTGGGCCAGAAGCTGCTGCCGGGCTTCGAGACCGCCACCTGGTACGGCATCTACGCGCCCAAGGGCACGCCGCGCGACGTGGTGCAAAAGGTCTACCAGGCCTATACCAAGGCCCTGGCCGACAAGGCCTGGACCGACAGGATGGCCGCCCAGGGCATACGCCTGCTGCCCGCAGATCAATACGCGCCCGAAGCCCTGGCACGCCACACGGCCGCCGAGGTGGAGCGCTGGCGCAAGGTGGCAGCCGACGCGAAGATCTCGCTGGACTGAGCCCATGGACCAGACACGCACCCAGGCCCAGGCACAGACCCAAGCTCATACCCGCATCGAGCACGATGCCTTCGGCCCCGTCCACATCCCTGCCGACCGCCTCTGGGGCGCGCAGACCCAGCGCGCGCTGGAGCTGTTCACCATTGGCGAGGAGCGCTTTCCGCAGGGCCTGTACCGCGCATTCGGGCTGCAGAAGCTGGCGGCAGCGCGCGCCAACCGGCGCCTGGGCGTGCTGGACGACCAGCGCGGCGCGGCCATCGAGGCCGCAGCCGCCGAACTGCGCGACGGCCTGCTGGACGCGCATTTCCCGCTGACCATCTGGCAGACGGGCTCGGGCACGCAGACCAACATGAATGCCAACGAGGTCATCGCCAACCGCGCCAACCAGATGCTGGGCCAGCCCCCGGGCACGCGCAGCCCGGTCCACCCCAACGACCATGCCAATGCCTCGCAGTCGTCCAACGACAGCTTTCCCACGGTGATGCACCTGGCCACGGCGCTGGAGCTGCGCGACCACCTGCTGCCCGCCCTGGAACAGCTGCAGCAGCGCCTGCAGGAACGCGCCCTGGCCTTTGCCGGCGTGCTCAAGGTGGCGCGCACGCACCTGATGGACGCCGTGCCCATGACGCTGGGCCAGAGCTTCGAGACATTCGCCCACCAGGTGGGCCACGGCATCCACCGGCTGCGGGACACCCAGCCCCGGCTGTGGAGCCTGGCCCAGGGCGGCACTGCGGCCGGCACGGGGCTCAACGCGCCGGCCGGATTCGACCGGATCTTCTGCGAGGAGATACAGGCGCTCACGGGCCTGGCGGTCACGCCCAATCCCTGCAAGTTCGAAGGCATGGCCGCGCACGATGCGCTCATCGAGGTCTCGGGCGCACTCAATGTGGTGGCCGGTTCGCTGGCCAAGATGGCCAACGACATCCGCCTGCTGGGTTCAGGCCCGCGCTGCGGCCTGGGGGAGCTGGTGTTTCCCGACGATGGGCTGAGCTCCTCCATCATGCCGGGCAAGCGCAACCCGACCGTGGCCGAGGTCGTGGTGCAGGCCGCCTACCAGGCCATGGGCCACCACCTCACCGTCACGCTAGCGGGCTCGGCCGGGCACTTCGAGCTCAACGTGGCCAAGCCCGTGCTGATCCACCACCTGCTGCGCGCCATGCGCGCGCTGGGCGACGCCATCCGCGTGTTTGCCGAGAAACTGGTGGCCGGCCTGCAGGCACATACGGAGCGGCTGGAGCAGCAGGTCAGCCACTCGCTGCTGCAGGCCACCGCGCTCAACCCGGTACTGGGCTATGACGCCGTGGCACGCATCACGCGCGAGGCCATGGCGCGCGGCATTGCGCCGCGCGAGGCAGCCGTGGAGCTGGGGCTGATCACGGCGGCCGAGTACGACCGGCTGGTGGACCTGCGTGCCATGGCCGGGCTGCCGCCCGCGTAGCGGCCTCAATCCTCCAGGCCTATGTTCTGCACGATCTTCTTCTCGTCCTCGAACGCCTTCCTGGCGAACGCCGTGTACTCCTGGCTGCCGCGGAACTGCGTGCGCACGCCGTAGTTGCCGACGACCTGGCGGAAGGCCGGGTCGTCCATGGCGGCCTTGATGGCGGCTTCGAGCTTGCGCACGATCTCTGGCGGCAGGCCGCGCGGCCCGGCGATGCCCAGGGGCGAGGGCACATCGAAGGCATAACCGGCCTCGCGGAACGTGGGCACGTTGGCAAAGGCCTCGGGCCGCACCTCGGAGGCCGAGGCCAGCGCGCGCAGCTTGCCCGAGCTCAGGTACGGCAGCACCGTGTTGGCGTATACGCCTGACTTGATGTGGCCTGCCATCAGCGAGTTCAGCGCCTCGGCATCGCCCTTGAAGGGCGCATGCGTGAAGCGTGCGCCCGTGGCCTGCTCCAGCAGCGCCATCACCACGTGGTTGGCCGTGAACTTGCCCGGCGTGCCGTAGTCCACGGCACCCGGATTCTTCTTGGCGAACTCGACCAGGTCCTGCACCGTCTTGAACGGCGAGTCCTGGGGCACGGCCAGCACGAAGTCATAGGTCATGTAGGTGGCGATGTAGCTGAGATCGCGCACCGGGTCGTACTGCACCTTCTGGATGTGCGGCTGGCGGAAGATGCTCACGGGCGCCAGCGTCAGGCGGTAGCCGTCCGGCTTGGCCGATCGCATGTCCATCACGCCCATGGACGCGCCTGCGCCGGGCTTGTTCTCGATCACCACGGTCTGCCCCAACTGCTTGCCCATGCCCTGGGCCAGCGCACGCGCCACCACGTCGGTCACGCCGCCCGCGCCGTAGGGCACGACCAGGCTGATGGGACGGCTGGGATAGCTGTCCTGCGCCCATGCTGCGCCCGTCATCAGGACCGATGCGCACATCCATGCGCCAAACACTCGTCTTTGCATTTCCATCTTCCTCAGAGGCTCACGACCATCGAACTTGCTGCTGTTCAATTTAGATGGATGCATGCCAACCATGGATTCGGGCAAGCCCGTAGCGTTGGTGCGTCTGGGGAAAACGCGCAGCGTGGGTGCGGGACTGATGGCTCTATAGCAGGGGGTGGCGTGGTTGCTTGGTTTGCGGGGGGTGGTGGGGTGTTTTTTTGCGCATTGTGGGGGGTGGGGCATGTCTTTGAGGCGACAGTCATGGGGCGTGTGCCCTCAGAGTGGCTGCCATTCCGGGATGCTTTTTTGTCCCTGCCGGGGGGTTGTTTTTCGAGGCCGGGTTTCGGCCCGGCGGCCGACCTACTTTCTTATCGCGCGATAAGAAAGTAGGCAAAGAAACGCGCCCAGGTACGACTCACACTCATAGGTGACACATCAGTACAAGGACATGGGTAACAGATCCAAGCTTGGCAGCTGGAGCCAACAGCAGCCAAGGAGCGATCACCATGCCCTGGAAGGAGTGCGCACCCATGGACGAGAAACTGCTCTTCATAGCCGACCA
>NZ_JBICKW010000005.1:0-78242 GCF_043104645.1 Delftia sp. WSY_12 | reverse complement strand
AAACTGTCCACGACCCTTCGCTTCGCTGCGGGCGACCTGCGTTGGGCGGGATGCGGGGTGCGCCGTGAAACTCGTTGCGCGCTTCGCGCTCCACTCAAACATCACGGCGAGTCAGATGACGAAGCAGCCCTGTCCTTCGGCAGGGCTGCCACCCCGCATCCCGCCCAACGCAGGCGTGGGCAGAAGGGGGGAGGGTGCGGAACAGCCAATAGCCAACAGCCAACTGCCGGAAATGCAAAACAGCCGATGCGCCATTGTTGCGCTCGGCTGTTTTTCGTGGGCTGAGGCTGATGCTTCAGACCTCGGGCTTGGCGGTGTTGCGCAGGAGATAGATCTCGTCTTCCACGTAGGTGGCCAGCCGCTCGGCGCTGTGCTGGATGGTGCGCAAGGCGTTGGTCACCACGTCCGTGTCGCGCAGGTCTTCGGGCGATAGCAGCCATGCCTGGGCGAGCTGGGAGATGGAGGAGACCTCGTTGCAGCCCATCTGGACCATTCGGTTCACCTCGGTGATGGAGAAGTTCAACTGCGTGGTTCTGGCGCTGGTGGATCGTGTTTCCTGCTTCATGGCCTGGCCCTGCAGGTGACGGTAACCAGGATGGGACATATGGCGTGCATGGTTTCGCTCTCCTCTGTGAGATGGAAGCCACCCGCTCCACGTTTTGAAGCGCGAAGAAGGTGGACGGGATGTTCAAAACACGTACAGAGCCGTGCGGACGCCCTTGCGGGTAGCCCCATCCCGTCCGTAACCGCAGGGACGTGGGCAGGCACCCACGGTCCGATGATCCAGACGTGACAAGGCCTCGCTGACGGGGAGGCTGCACCGCTCTATAAAGGTGTTTTGAAGCACCAGCCCCTGAACAGGGGGCCGGTCGAAATGATAGATGCTTTGGACGACGAGCGCGCCCAAAAAATGGCCGAGCGAAGCGAAGGCCCGAGCCAACTCCCCGTATGTCAGCGCCTGCGGCGTGGCGGTTGCGGGGTTGCAGTCCTGCCGAAGGACAGGACTGCTTCGTGATCTGACTCGCCGTGATGTTTGAACGTAGCGCGCAGCGCGAAGTGAGTTTCACGGCGAACCCCGCAACCGCCACGACGCAGGTTGCCCGCAGCGAAGCGGAGGGTCGCGGACATCCGGGTCGCCTTCTTTGATCTGACCTTTCTTGGCGAATCAAGAAAGGGCAGTCGGCCGCCGGGCCGAGACCCGGCCTCGAAAAACAACCACCCGGCAGGGGCAGAAACGAGCAACAGCAGGGGACGGCCCCGTTCAAGACTCCTTGAACAGCCTCTCCCCCACAAAATCCACAAACGCCCTCACCTTAGGCGACAACTGCCGGCTCGACGCCCACAGCGCCGAAAACTGCCCCGTGTGCGTCAGGTCCTCCGCCAGCACCCGCTGCAGTTCGCCACGCCCCAGTGCATCCCGCGCCAGGAAGTCGGGCATATAGGCCAGCCCCATGCCCGCCACGGCCGCGCCCAGCATGGCTTCCATGTTGTTGCAGACCAGGGCGGAGGGCAGGTGGGGCGGCATGCCGGGCAGCACCCATTCCTCCAGCTTGCCGCTGCTCAGGAAGCGGTAGCGCAGGCAGCTGTGCTGTGCCAGTTCGGCGGGGGATTGCGGAATGCCCCGTGCCGCCAGGTAGTCGGGCGAGCCGGCCAGGATGAAGCGGAACGGCCCCAGCCGGCGCGCCACCAGGCGCGAGTCGGCCAGTTCGCCGCTGCGGATGACCACGTCCAGGCCGGCCTCGACCACGTCCACCAGGTGATCGTTGAAGTCCAGGTCCAGGTCAACCTCCGGGTACAGGGCCTGGAACTCGGGCAGCACAGGCAGCAGGAAGCGGTAGCCGATGGTGGGCAGGCTCACGCGCAGCCGTCCGCGCGGCGCCTCGGCGGCGGCCTGCATGGTGGCGCGCGCATCGTGCAGTTCATCCAGGATGCGGCGGCAGCGCTCATGGAACAGCGCGCCTTCCTGTGTGAGCCGCACCTGGCGCGTGGTGCGCTGGAACAGGCGCAGGCCCAGTTGCTGTTCCAGCCGCGCCACGTTCTTGCCTACGGCCGAGGCCGAGATGCCCAGGGCGCGCCCGGCCTCGGCAAAGCTCAGCAGGTCGGCTGCACGCACAAAGGATTCGAGTCCGCTGAAGCTGTCCATGTCGATTGCCAACCTTGGGTTGGGAGTGTGGGGAGTCTGGCGCCTATTTTCACGGCATTGCAGCGCTTTTATCGTTCATGCAAGCCTGGCCATGTGCGGCCGGGAAATTGCGAAAGCCTTGCCAATCATGTCCTCCTGCCTGACTTCTTCCCGCGCACCGGATGCGCTCCACGGTACAGCGCGACCGCGTGCGTCCTCGGTCTGGGTGCTGTTGTCGGTGTGCCTTGCGGCGCTGGCGATGCCGCTGAGCTTTACCGGGCCGGCCGTGGCCCTGTCTGCGCTGCGCGAGGCGCTGGGCGGCGGGCCGCTGGCGCTGAACTGGGTGACGAATGCCTTCATGCTGAGCTTTGGCGCCACGCTGATGGCGGCCGGCGCGCTGGCCGATCTGCACGGGCGGCGGCGCGTTTTCCTGACCGGGCTGGGCGTGGTGCTGGCCAGTGCGCTGGCCCAGGCCTGCCTGGGCGGGCAGGGGGCCATCGTCGTGTTCAACCTGCTGCGTGCGCTGCAGGGCCTGGGCGCGGCGGCCGCGCTGGCGGGCGGCACGGCGGCGCTGGCCCAGGTGTTCGATGGAGCGGGGCGCATGCGTGCCTTCAGTGGCGTGGGCACGTCGTTTGGCGTGGGCCTGGCCTTCGGGCCGTTGCTGTCGGGCTGGTTGCTGGGCGTGGCGGGCTGGCGCGGCGTGGTGCTTTGCGTGGCCGCCGTGGCGCTGGCCGCGCTGGTGCTGGGGCTGCGCTGCATGCCGCAGTCGCGCAACCCGAAGGCGCAGCGGCTGGACCGGGCCGGCGCGCTGCTGTTCACCGCAGCCCTGGCGCTGCTGACCTGGGGCGTGCTGCAGGGGCCGGAGGCGGGCTGGTCCAGCGCTGCAACGCTGCTGCCGCTGGCCGGCGCCGCGCTGGCGCTGGCCGCTTTCGTGGCCGTGGAGCGGCGCGTGCAGCAGCGCACGGGGCAGCCCATGCTGGACCTGTCGCTGTTTCGCTATCCGCGTTTCGTTGGCGTGCAGTTGCTGGCGGGCGCGCCGGCCTATGCCTTCGTGGTGCTGCTGGTGCTGCTGCCGGTGCGCTTCATCGGCGTGGAGGGCATGGCGCCGCTGCAGGCGGGGCAGCTGATGTTTGTGCTGTCCCTGCCCATGCTGTTCGTGCCGTTGCTGGCGGGCTGGCTCACACGCTGGATCTCGGCCGCGCTGCTGTGCCTGGCGGGGTTGCTGGTGTGCGCGGCGGGCCTGCTGTGGCTGGGCGGGTGCGCGCCGGGCACGGCCTTTGCGCAGATGGCGCCTCCGCTGCTGCTGATCGGCCTGGGCATCGGGCTGCCCTGGGGTTTGATGGATGGCCTGGCCGTGAGCGTGGTGCCCAGCGAGCGCGCGGGCATGGCCACGGGCATCTTCAGCACGGTGCGCGTGGCGGGCGAGGGCATGGCGCTGGCGTTGGTGGGCGCGGGCCTGGCGGCGCTGCTGTCATGGCGGCTGTCGGCACTGGCTGCACCACTGGCGCCGCAGGCGCTGGCGGCCACCGGCCCGGCCGCACAGTTGCTGGTGACGGGCGATCTCGCCGGCGCGCTGTCGCTGCTGCCCGGCCTGCCTGCATCGGCCGTGCTGGCCGCGTATGGCCAGGCCTTTTCCACCTTGCTCGATGTGCTGGCCGGCATCACCGTGCTGACGGCGCTGGGCGTGTATGCCTTCTTGCGGGCCGGCACGCACGCAAGCACGGACATGGCACATGCCTGACAATCGCGGGTTTCACTCAGCCGCCAGCCGCTTTTCGCCATGTCAGAGGAACCCCAGAACAACGCGCCCCAGACCCCCTATGAATGGATCGGCGGCGAGCCCAGGGTGCAGGCCCTGGTGGACCGTTTCTACGATCTGATGGACCTGGAGCCCGGCTATGCCGAACTGCGTGCCGCCCATGGCAGCACCCTGGCCGACGCGCGCCAGAAGCTGTTCTGGTTCCTGTGCGGCTGGCTGGGCGGCCCGGACCATTACCAGGAACGCTTCGGACACCCGCGCCTGCGCATGCGCCACATGCCGTTTTCCATCGGCATCCTGGAACGCGACCAATGGGTGGCCTGCATGGACCAGGCCATGGGCGAGACCGGCGTGCCCGAGGATTTGCGCGTGCGCCTCAAGGCCAGCTTCATGAACACGGCCGACTGGATGCGGAACCGGTAGCAGGTGGCTGCCCCCGGCGCTGCTGAAAAAAAGGGCCGGCCCCCTGCAGGAGGCCGGCCCAAGCAGCAATCGGTTGGGGTTCAGAGCTTTTCGTCGCGCATGTAGTACCAGTGGTACAGGAACCGCTGCCCCAACCGGCGAAACGGCGCAAACGCGGGCGAGCGCACCATGTTGAAGACGTTCGGATACTCCAGCTCCGAGTTGTAGATGGGCAGCTCGAAGGTCTTGCTCTGGCGGCCCGCGATGCGCTCGGCCATGCGACGGCCCGCGTGGGCCGAGAAGGAGACGCCGTTGCCGCCATAGCCCACGGCGTAGAAGATGCTCTGGCCCGGGTCGGGCTGGAAGACGCGCGGCATCATGTCGTGGCTCACATCGACCCAGCCCCACCAGGAGTAGTCGATGGTGATGCCCTCGAGCGCCGGGAACTTGCGGTGCAGGCCGTCCACCAGCTTGGCCATGTGGATGGGGTTGGGCGCATCGGCACCCGTGACGGCGCTGCGGCTGCCGATCTGCACGCGGTTGTCGGGCAGGCGGCGGTAGTAAAAGCGCAGCGTGCGCGTGTCGGTGATGACCTGGGTGGTCTTGAAGCCCGTGGCCTCCAGCTCCTGCTCGGTCAGCGGCCGCGTGACCAGCGAGTTCGAGAGGATGGGCATGATCTTGGAGCGCAGGCTGCCATGCAGGGCGTTGCTGGTGTAGCCGCCCGTGGCAAAGCCCACGGCGCGCGCCCGCACGGTGCCGCCGGGCGTGCGCAGGTGGTGCACGCCGTTGCGCGTCTCGACGCCCAGCACCGGGCTGGCCGGGTGCACCTTGACGCCCAGCTCCCGCGCCTTGCGCAGGTAGCCGAAGGCCAGCTTGAGCGGGTGCACGCCGATGCCGTCGGGCTCGTGCATGGCTCCATGGCTGTCGGCATCGTTCACATAGTCGCGGCGCAGCTCCTCGGGGCTGAGCATGCGGGCGTCGTAGCCGAAGACCTCGCGCATGATCTGGGTCTCGTTGCGCAGGAAGTCGAGTTTCTTTTCGCGGTGGGCGATGTAGAGGTGGCCGCCGGGCTGGGGCTCGCACTCGGGGAATTCGGCCACCAGGTCCTTGAAGGTCTGGAAGCCCTCGCGGATCTCGGCGTCGAGCTTGAGCGCCACGTCCTTGCCCCAGCGTGCGATCCATTGCGAGCGGTACAGGCGCCCGCTGGCGTTCTGCCCCTGGCCGCCGTTGCGGCTGGTGCAGCCCCAGGCGGTCTGGTTGGCGTCCAGCACCACGGCGCGGATGCCGTGTTCGCGCGCCAGAAACAGGGCCGTGGCCAGGCCCGTGAAGCCCGAGCCGACGATGGCCACGTCCACGTCCATGTCGCCGGTGACCGGGCCGTCATCGTCTGGCGGGCGTCCCGCCGTGCCGACCCAGTAAGTGGGCGCATAGCCCGTGCCGTGGCCCGGGTTGGCGGCCACCAGCGGGTCGTACTGAGGGTCGTAGGGACGCAGGTGGCTGGGGCGGATGTCCTCGGCTTTCATGGCGGATGTCTCCTGGTGCGGCGGCTTGGGATCTGCCGCTTTTTGCTATGGATTCGGTGGAATGGGGCCAATGCCGGCGAGCCCTGCAAGGCGGTGCACCGACGATGGAATCAGCATAGCCAGCAGGCCATGGAGCCAGTTAGCGCCACAGCCCAGCTTTCGATAGAGCCAGCGGCAGCCGGTGCGCGCGCCTGGACCTAACGATTGATGGCATCTGGTTCTAACGGGTCCGTGTGCCTGCTACCTACCATGGCCCATCGACATTTCGATGACGCGGCGCGGCGGCCCTGCCCGGGCCCGGCGCCGTGGGACCCACCACAGACAAGGAGACAGCATGAGCGCAGACACCAACCCTCCCGACGCACAGTTCCTGGCCCGCTTCGCCGAGGCCTGGAACCGCCACGACATCGAGGCCCTGATGGGCTTCATGGCCGATGAATGCGAGTTCCACGCCGTGGCCGGGCCCGATCTCATGGGCCGCAGCTTCGTCGGCCGCCAGGCCGTGCGCGAGGGCTTCCAGATGGCCTGGCAGGCCTTTCCCGATGCGGCCTGGCTCGATGGAGACCACTTCGTGCAGGGCGACCGTGGCGTGTCCGAGAGCACCTTCAAGGGCACCAAGGCCGACGGCCTGCGCGTGGAAGCGCGCATGGTGGATGTCTTCACCTTCAAGGACGGAAAGATCGCCGTGAAGAACGCCTTCCGCAAGGACCGCCCGCCGGTGGCGGCCGCCTGACGGCGCGGGGCCTTGCGGCCCCGTGCCACCGGGAACACCGGATACGCCACGGCAAGGCGCGCACCTGCGCAGCCACCACAACAGAGCATCAGCCGTGGCGCCTGAATAAAACAGGAGACAAGACATGATCGGAAATCAGCACGCCTCTTCACCGGGGCTTTCGCACGGGCTCAAGGAACGCCACATGACCATGATCGCCCTCGGTGGCGTCATCGGCGCCGGGCTGTTCGTGGGCAGCGGCGTCGTCATCAAGTCGGCCGGGCCGGCCGCGATTCTTTCCTTCCTCATCACGGGCCTGCTCGTGGTCCTGGTCATGCGCATGCTGGGCGAGCTGGCCTGCTCCATGCCCGGGGGAGGCTCGTTCTACGAGTTTGCGCGAGAGGCCTGGCGCGACCGCCCCGGCGTGGGCCGGCTGGCAGGCTTTCTGACGGGCTGGATGTACTGGTACTTCTGGGTCATCGTCGTGGCGCTGGAGGCCGTGGCCGGAGCCGACCTGGTGCGCTACTGGCTGCCCGATGTGCCCAACTGGAGCATCAGCCTCGTGCTGCTGGTGATGCTGACGCTGACCAACCTGGTGTCGGTCAAGTCCTTTGGCGAGTTCGAGTTCTGGTTCGCCTCCATCAAGGTGGCGGCCATCGTGGTCTTCCTGTTCGTGGCCGGCGTCTACGTGCTGGGCCTGACGCCCGCCTCGCAGGGCATGCACTTCGGCAACCTCACCGGCAACGGCGGCTTCATGCCCAACGGCATCGTGCCGGTGCTGACCGGGGCGGTGGCGGCCACGGGCTTTTACTTCGGCGCCGAGATCGTGACCATTGCCGCCGCCGAGACGGCCGAGCCGCAGAAGGCCGTGGCCAAGGCGACCAACTCGGTGATCACGCGCGTGCTGGTGTTCTATGTGGGCTCCATCTTCCTGGTGGCCTGCCTGGTGCCCTGGAATGCGGGCGGCATTGCCACGCCGTATGTCAGCGCGCTCAACACCATGGGCGTGCCGGCCGCCGCGCAGATCATGAATGCCATCGTGCTGACGGCCGTGCTGTCGGCGCTGAACTCGGGGCTGTATGCGTCATCTCGCATGCTGTTCGCGCTGACGCGGCGCGGCGACGCGCCCCAGGCGCTGGCCAAGGTCAGCCGCAATGGCGTGCCCACGCGGGCCATCCTGGTGGCCACGCTGTTCGGCTACGGCGCCGTGGTGATGTCCTATGTGTCGCCCGACAAGGTGTTTGCCTTCCTGGTCAACTCCTACGGCACGGTGGCGATCTTCGTCTACATCCTGATCGCCATCTCGCAGCTGCGCCTGCGCGCCCGGCTGGAGCGCGAGGCGCCCCACCAGCTCAAGGTGCGCATGTGGTGCTATCCGTACCTGACCTGGTTCGCCATCTTCGGCATGCTGTCCATCGTCATCGCCATGGCCTTCATCCCCGAGCAGCGCACACCGCTGGCGCTGGGCGTGGCCAGCCTGTGCATCCTGCTGCTGGCCTATGGCGTGCGGCAGTTCCTGCAGCGTGGCGTGGCGCCGGTGGTGTCCTCGCTGTCCGAGGCCGCGCAGCCCGAGCCGCAGAAGTACTGACCCAGGGGCGACGGGACCGGCAGGGCCGGTCCCGGCCACTCCTTGCGTTACTTCTCGGACTGCTCCTCACGGATCGCATCGGCCAGGGCCTTCACGCCCTGGCCGATGTCGTTGGCGGGTATGGACTGGTAGCCCATGCGCATGTAGCTGCCGGGCGTGCCCTGGCGGGCGAAGAACACATCGCCGGGCTCGATGAGCACGCCGTGCGCTGCGGCGCGCTGCGCCAGGGCTTCGACAGGCATGTGGTCGGGCAACTGCACCCAGCACGAGCCGCCGCCGCGCACGGGCGTGATGCGGCAGCCGGGCGCATGCTCGGCCATGGCGGCCGTGAGGGCTGCGTGCCGCTCCTTCTGCGCCTGGGCCAGACGCCGCTGCTGGGCCTCGTAGTGGCCCAGGGAGATGAACATGGCCAGCGTGCGCTGCACGAAGGTGGCGGGGTGGCGGATCATGAGCCGGCGCAGTGCACGCAGCTCGCGGATCAGCTCTGGTGCGGCCACTATGTATCCCACGCGCAGGCCCGGCGCCAGGCTCTTGGACAGGCTGCCCACGTAGATCACGCGGTTGCTGCGGTCCAGGCTCTTGAGCGCCGGAATGGGCTGGCCGTCGAAGCTGCTCTCGCTCTCGTAGTCGTCCTCGATGAGGATGATGTCGTGCGCCTCGGCCATCTCCAGCAGCGCCTCGCGCCGGGCCAGCGGCATGGTCACGCCCGTGGGGCACTGGTGGCTGGGCGTCACGTAGAGGTAGTCCAGCTGGCGCAGCAGCGGCGTGACCGGCAGGCCCTGGCCGTCCACCGGCAGCGGGATGACCTGGGAGGTGCGGCTGCTGAAGATGTTGCGCGCGTCGGGGTAGCCGGGCTCCTCGATGCCCACGGCCGTGCCCTCGCGCATCAGCAGGTCGGCCACCATGTAGAGGGCGTGCTGCGCACCCACGGTGATGATCAGCTCGTCGGCCGAGGCCCAGACGCCGCGGCGCGGCAGGATCTTGGTCTGCACCTGCTGGATCAGCATCTCGTCGTCGCGCGCGATCTGGTCGGGCGCCCACTGGCGTATGTCCAGCACGCCCAGGGCCTTGAGGCAGCATTCGCGCCAGGCGGCCGTGGGAAACAGCTCCTTGTCGAACTGGCCGTACAGGAAGGGATAGGGGTAGCGCTGCCAGTCCTCTTCCTTGACGATGCTGCGCTGCTGGCTGGGCAGCAGCCACAGGCGCCGCGACCAGTCGGTGCGGCGGCCTTCGCCAGGGGGGCTGCTGGCCGCAGCGCCGCCCGGCGTGCGCCCCTTGAGTACGTCGGGATGGATGAAGTGGCCCTTGCGCTGGCGGCTCAGCAAAAAGGCTTCCTCGGCCAGCTGCTGGTAGGCCAGCACCACGGTGATGCGTGCCACGCCCAGGTGGCGCGCCAGCTCGCGGCTGGAGGGAATGGATTCGCCGGGTGCGAGGATGCCCGAGAGGATGGCATCGACCAGCATCTCGCGGATCTGGCCCTGCAGGCTCAGGGCAGGGCGGGCGCTGCGGCGAAACAGCTGCCCCCACATGGCGCCCTCGGGCGGTTGCGGCTGCGTGGCCGCGCGCTTGTCTGTCATGTCTTGTCGTTCCCGCCGCTGCGGCGGGCCGCTCGCTGTGTTTGTCTCCCGCGCAGGTGCAGGGCAGGGCCTGCATCCGCGACCGGCCAATATAGGCCAGCGCGGTGCGCCACGGGCCCGGAGTTTGCGATGGTTGCAATTTTTGCGGAGAGGCCGGAAATTGATATACAATCGTTGTCTTGGCGGCTGTAGCTCAGCTGGATAGAGTACTTGGCTACGAACCAAGGGGTCGTGGGTTCGATTCCTGCCAGCCGCACCAAAACGACAAGCCTCAGAACTGCAAAGTTCTGAGGCTTTTTCGTTTCAGGCGCCCGCACAGGCCCGCACAGAGGCCGTGGCCATGGTTCAGGCGCTGGTCAACGGTTATTTTTCGATATTTTCATGGTTTTCCGTAGGCGTTCAAAAAGCACGCTATAATTCAAAGCTTGGCGGCTGTAGCTCAGCTGGATAGAGTACTTGGCTACGAACCAAGGGGTCGTGGGTTCGATTCCTGCCAGCCGCACCAAAACGACAAGCCTCAGAACTGCAAAGTTCTGAGGCTTTTTCGTTGGTATCGCGGTTTGTGCCGCCGTTGGTGTCGCGGTCTGCGCGGCGTCTTCGCCTGCTGCGGTGATCTGTGTGAAGATCGGCTCCCTATGAGCAAGGCTTTCACCAAGGAATCCGACGGCGACGACGATGATGAAGTCGGCCTGCCGCCCTTGCCGCCGGGCGGCAAGAACTACATCACGCCCCAGGGCTTCGCGCGGCTCAAGGGCGAGCTGCTGGACCTGATCGACAACGAGCGTCCGCGCATCGTGGAGATCGTGCACTGGGCGGCCAGCAATGGCGACCGCTCCGAGAACGGCGACTATCTCTACGGCAAGAAGCGCCTGCGCGAGATCGACCGGCGCATCCGCTTCCTGACCAAGCGGCTGGAGATCGCCGAGGTGGTCGATCCCTCCGTGCATGCCGGCAGCGAGCAGATCTACTTCGGCGCCACCGTCACCTATGTCGATGACGAGGGCGAGGAGCGCACCATCACCATCATGGGCATTGACGAGGCCGACAGCGCACGCCAACAGGTCAGCTGGATCGCACCCGTCTCGCGCGCCCTGCTCAAGGCCCGTGTGGGCGACGAGGTGGCCCTGCCCACCCCCGCAGGTGTGCGCACGCTGGAAGTGCTGGACGTCACCTACCCGGAGCCGGGCAGCGCCGCCGGGTGAGCGTTCAGGGCTGCAGTTTCTGCAGCAGCTCCAGCGTGGGATAGCCGTCGGCCACCAGGCCCTGGCTTTGCTGGAACTGGCGCAGGCCCGCGCGCGTGGCCGGGCCCATCACGCCATCGGCCGTGCCGGCTGAAAATCCCCGTTCGTTGAGCGCGGCCTGCAAGGCGCGCAACTGCTCGCGCGACAGCGGGGCCAGATCGCGTGGCCAGGCCGCCTGCACGCCCGGGCCGCCGGCCAGTTGCTGCGACAGCAGGCCCACGCCCAATGCGTAATTCACGGAGTTGTTGTAGCGCAGGATGGTGCGGAAGTTGGCGCCCACCATGAAGGCCGGGCCACGCGCGCCGGCCGGTGCGATCACGCTGGCATCGGCCATGGCGGGCAGGGCGGAGCCGTCCACGGCCTGCACGCCTTCGGCCGCCCATTGCGCGCTGTCCTGGCGCACGCTGGTCTCGGCGCGTGCATGGTCAAAGCCTGCCGGCAGGCGCACTTCGACGGCCCAGGGCTCGCCCGTCTTCCAGCCCGAATGGGCCAGGTAGTTCGCCGTGGAGGCCGTCACATCGGGCAGGCTGCCCCAGATGTCGCGGCGGCCATCGCCATCGGCATCCACCGCATAGGCCAGGAAGACCGAGGGCAGGAACTGCGTATGGCCCATGGCGCCGGCCCAGGAGCCGATCATGTGGGCCGCGTCGATGTCGCCGTTGTCGATGATGCGCAGGGCGGCCAGCAACTCCTTCTGAGCCCAGGCCGCGCGCCGGCCGTCGAAGGCCAGGGTGGCCAGCGCATCGACGGTGGGGAAGTTGCCGAAGTTGCTGCCGTAATTGCTTTCCATGCCCCAGATGGCGGCGATCACCTCGGCCGGCACGCCATGGCGCTGGCTGGCCGACTGCAGCGGTGCAGCCGCTTCGCGCAGCTTGGCGCGGCCCTGGGCAATGCGCTGGGCGGATACGGCGCTGTCCAGGTACTGCCAGGGCGTGCGCGTGAATTCGGGCTGCGAGCGGTCCAGCTGCACCGCGCGGCGCTGCAGCCGGGCAGGCTCCAGTGCGCTGCGCACGGTTTTCTCCGAGATGCCGGCGTCCAGCGCCTTGCGCGCGAAATCCCGCTTCCACGCTTCGAAGCTGGTGGCTTCGGCCTGCTGGGCGGCATCCGGCGCGGTGGCCGGTTCGGGCTGCACGGGCGCGACAGGCGCCGCTGAGGCGGGCATGGAGGGCGGCACCGTGACCGGCGCAGGCGCCGGCCGGGACGCGCAGCCGGCCAGCAGCACGGCGGCCAGGGCGGTGGCCAGGGCGGCACGGTTCAGCGCGGCGGGATGGCGGGCGGTGGGAAAAGCTTGGGCAGTGGCGTGTGCGGCGGCTTGGGCGGTGGCGTGTGCGTGGTGCATCCGGCCATTGTCTCCGCTGCACCCCGGCTCGGAGTGCAACACGGTGTTTCTGCATTGGGCGTGCGGGGCCGCTATGCTGTGCGGCCATGACCGCCATCGCTCCGCCGCCATCACCATCCCCGGTTCTGCACGATGCCGCGCTGGCCCTGCGCGCCTTGCTGCCGCCCGGCCGGCGCTGGCTGGTGCTGACGGGCGCGGGCTGCAGCACGGGCTCCGGCATTCCGGACTACCGGGATCTGGAAGGCCAGTGGAAGCGCCCCCAGCCGGTGACGCTGCAGGCCTTCATGGGCAGCCATGCCACGCGCCAGCGCTATTGGGCGCGCAGCCTGCTGGGCTGGCCCGTGATGGCGCAGGCCAGGCCCGGCCAGGCCCACGCGGCACTGGCGCAGTTGCAGCAGCGCGGATGGATCGAAGGCCTGGTCACCCAGAATGTGGACGGCCTGCATACGGCCGCGGGCAGCGATGGCGTCATCGACCTGCACGGCCGCATCGCCGCCGTGCGCTGCATGGGCTGCGGCACCGGCATGGAGCGCGCCGTGCTGCAGGCCATGCTGCTGGAGCGCAACCCCGGCTGGGCCGGCCTGAGCGCCCAGGCCGCGCCCGACGGCGATGCCGATCTGGAGGGGCGCGACTTCAGCCGCTTCGACGTGCCGGCCTGCCCGCACTGCGGCGGCGTGCTCAAGCCCGATGTGGTGTTCTATGGGGAAGGCGTGCCCAGCCAGCGGGTGCAGGCCGTGCGCGCCATGCTGCAGCAGGCCGGCGGGCTGCTGGTCGCCGGTTCTTCGCTGATGGTGTATTCAGGCCTGCGCTTCGTGCATGAGGCCGTGGCCCAGGGCAAGCCGGTGGCCGCCATCAACCAGGGCCGCATGCGCTCCGAGGATTTGCTGGCCCTCAAGATCGAGCAGGACTGCGGCCCGTTGCTGCAGCAGCTGGCCCAGGACCTGGAGCAATGAAAAAGCCCCGCAGGAGCGGGGCAGTGTTCAGGGGATGACGCGCGATGCGCGCACCACCGAGTGCACGCGGCGCAGGTTGCGCAGCGCGGACTCCACCTGCTGGTTGTCGTGCACCGAGATCACGAAGCACAGGTCCGTGGTGCTCATGGCGGCCTCGTCGGCCATGTCCACGCGCAGGATGTCCACTTCGGCGCCGGCCAGCTCGGCTGCCACGCGGGCGAGCACGCCCTTGCCGTTGTTGACGGTGACGACGATGCGGGCCTCGAAAAGGCGCGCGGCATCGATGTCATCTGCCCATTCCACGACGATGAAGCGGTCGCTGTCCTTTTCCTGCAGGCGCTGTGCGATCTTGCATTGCGCGTGGTGCACGATCAGGCCTTCGCCGCTGCCCAGATAGCCCACGATGGCGTCGCCCGGCACGGGCCGGCAGCACTGCGCGTAGTGGATGGAGCCCTGGTTGGAGCCGTCCAGCAGCACGGCGCCCTGGAAAGGCCGGTTGCTGGCATTGAAGCGTTCGCGCGTGAGCAGCAGGGCGTCGGGCCGGTGGCCGTGGCGCGCCATCAGCGCCGTCAGGCGCGAGGCCACCAGCGATGCAATGCGCCGGCCCATGCCGATGTCCACCATCAGGTCGGCGCGGCTGCGGCTGCCTGCCATGCGCAGCACTTCGTCCCACAGCGCCTGGTTGGCTTCATCGGCCGGCGGCACGGCGTCCATGCCTTCGGCGCGCATGGCCTGGGCCAGCAGGTTCTCGCCCAGGCGTGCCGATTCGCTTTGCGCGGCCGACTTCAGGTAATGGCGGATCTTGGAGCGCGCGCGGCCGGTCTTGACGAAGCCCAGCCAGGCCGGGTTGGGCGTGGCGTCTTCGGAGGTGACGATCTGCACCACGTCGCCGCTCTTGAGTTCGGTGCGCAGCGGCACTTCCTCGTTGTTGATGCGCGCGGCGGTCATGTGGTTGCCGACCTTGCTGTGGATCGCATAGGCGAAGTCCACCACGGTGGCGCCGCGCGGCATGGCCATGATCTCGCTCTTGGGCGTGAACACGTAGACGGCGTCGGGGAACAGGTCCACCTTGACGTGGTCCCAGAACTCGGCGGCATCGCGCGTCTCGTTCTGGATGTCCAGCAGCGATTGGAGCCACTGCGTGCCCAGCTGCTCGGAATCGTGGCCGGGCTGGGCCTTGTAGAGCCAATGGGCGGCCACGCCGGCCTCGGCGACGATGTGCATTTCCTCGGTGCGGATCTGGAACTCGATGTTCACGCCCGAGGGGCCCACCAGCGTGGTGTGCAGCGACTGGTAGCCATTGTTCTTGGCAATGGCGATGTAGTCCTTGAAGCGGCCCGGCATGGGCTTGTACATCTGGTGCAGCACGCCCAGCGCCGTGTAGCAATCGATCACACGCGGCAAGATGATGCGAAAGCCGTAGATGTCCGTCACCTTGGCAAAGCTCAGCTGGTTCTTCTCCATGCGCAGATAGAGCGAATACAGCGTGCTTTCACGGCCGGCAAGGCGGGCCTGCAGCCCCGCGCCGGCGAACTCGGCATTGACCTCGTCCTGCACGCGCTGGACCAGGTCGCGGCGTCGCTTGCGCGAGCGGGCGATGGCTTTTTCCAGCGTGGCGTAGCGCCAGGGATGCAGGTGGCGGAAGGCCAGGTCCTGCAGCTCACGGTAGGTCTGGTTCAGCCCCAGGCGGTGGGCGATGGGTGCGTAGATCTCCAGCGTTTCCGACGAGATGCGGCCCCACTTGCTGCGCGGCATGTCGCCCATGGTGCGCATGTTGTGGGTGCGGTCGGCCAGCTTGATCAGGATCACGCGCACATCGCGCGCCATGGCCAGCAGCATCTTGCGGAAGGATTCCGCCTGGTTCTCTTCGCGCGTGTTGAACTGCAGCTTGTCCAGCTTCGTGAGGCCGTCGACCAGCTCGGCCACGTCCTGGCCGAAGCGCTGGGCGAGATCGGCCTTGGTGACGCCGCAGTCTTCCATCGCATCGTGCAGCAGCGCGGCCATCAGGGCCGGGGCGTCGAGCTTCCAGCTCGCGCACAGCGCCGTGACCGCGATGGGATGGGTGATATAGGGTTCGCCGCTGCTGCGCCACTGGTCGCTGTGGGCCTGGTCGGCGAAGGCATAGGCTTCGCGCACCTGCTCGATGCTGGTGGCATCCAGGTATCCCAGGTGCTCCATCAGTCCGGCAAAGGCATTGGCCGACACGGCGGTTGCCTGCTCTGCAGACATGCGCTCGGGCCGGGGTGGCGGTACGGGATCAGAGGGGGCTGTGAACGAAGTCAAGGCCGCTTTCATGACTTAAATGTAGCGTGCATGCTGGTTTGTGCAGGCTTCATGTAAAAAAAGCACCGCTGTGCGGTGCTCTTTGTGGGGCCATTGTGTTGCTTTGCAGCAAATCAGCCCGGAACCTTCTTCAGCATCTCGATGCCGACCTTGCCTTCGGCGATCTCGCGCAGCGCGGTGACGCCGGGCTTGTTCTTGGTTTCGATCTTGGGCGTGTGACCCTGGCTTAGCATGCGTGCGCGGTAAGTGGCGGCCAACACGAGCTGGAAGCGGTTAGGGATCTGCTCCAGGCAGTCTTCAACAGTGATGCGTGCCATCAGGATCTCCGGGAAACGTCAGTTGGGTTCAGAAATATTGAGAGACTCGAAGGTCTCTGCGCGGCGGCTGCGCTGAGCCGCATACTTGAGGCGCTGGGCGTGGATGATCGTCTTGAGATCAAACAGTGCGCTCTCGAACAATTCGTTGATTATAACGAAGTCGAATTTCGCCACCTGGGCCATCTCCTCGGCCGCGTTCTTCAGGCGCAGCTCGATCACCTCGGGCGCGTCCTCGCCCCGGTTTTCCAGGCGGGCACGCAGCTCGTCCCAGCTGGGCGGCAGGATGAAGATCAGCACGGCGTTCGGAAACGCTTGCTTGACCTGCAGTGCGCCCTGGTAGTCGATCTCCAGCAGCACGTCGGTGCCGACCTGGATACGCTCTTCCAGAGCCTTCTTGGCCGTGCCGTAGCGGCGGCTGTGCACGTTCGCCCATTCGACGAAGGCGTTGTTCGACACCATGGCGTCGAACTCCTGGTCGGAGACGAAGTAGTACTCGCGGCCGTGCTTTTCCTGGCCACGCGGCGCGCGCGTGGTGTGGGAGACGGAAGGGGAGACGCGCGCATCGAACTCGCGCAGCGCGCGCACCAGGCTGGACTTGCCGGCCCCGCTGGGGGCCGAGACGACAAAGAGGTTTCCGGGGTAATCCATGGAATTTTGCGCAGTGTGTTCACGCATGGGCATCTGTGTTGGGCTTATTCGATGTTCTGCACCTGCTCGCGCATCTGCTCGATCAGCACCTTCATGTCCACGCTGATGCGGGTCAGCTCCAGCGTGGCGGACTTGGAGCCCAGCGTATTGGCTTCGCGGTGCAGTTCCTGGATCAGGAAGTCCAGGCGCTTGCCGATCTCGCCGCCCTTCTTGAGCAGGCTCTGGATCTCGTCCAGGTGCGAGTCCAGGCGGGTGACTTCCTCGGCCACGTCGATGCGGATGGCAAAGGCGGTGGCCTCGGTCAGGGCGCGGTCCTGGGCGGCTTCGGGCGCCACGGCGCCTTCGGCCAGGGCCATCGCTTCCTTCCAGCGCTCCATGAAGCGCAGGCGCTGCTGCTCTACGAGCTGGGGCACCAGGGGCGTGGCATCTGCCGCGAGCTTGCGCAGCTGCGCGATGCGGTCCAGCAGCATGGTGGCCAGGCGCTTGCCTTCGCGGGCGCGGGCCTCCAGCAGTTCGGTCAGGGCCTGCTCTGCCAGCGTGGGCAGCACGCTGCTCCAGTCAACGGCCGAGTTGCCGCTGCCGCTGGCCAGGCGCAGGGCGTCGGAGACGGACAGGCTGCGGGCGTCGGGCAGCCAGGACTGGACAGTGTCCTGGAGCATGGCCAGGCGCTGCAGCATGGCGGTGGAGGGGTCGGGCAGGGAGTTGCCGTCGTCGTTGTCGATGGCGGCGCGCACCTCGACCTTGCCGCGCTTGAGGCGGGCGGTCAAAAGGGCCCGCAAGGCTGGCTCATGCGCGCGCAGTTCGTCGGGCAGGCGGAACGAAAGATCCAGGAAGCGGCTGTTGACCGAGCGGATCTCCAGACCGAGCCGGCTGTTGCGGCCCGACGCTCCACCATCTTCTTCGGACGCGCCGTGCTGGGCACTGGCGTATCCGGTCATGCTGTAAACTGGCATTGGACTTTTGATGGATGCTTGCAATTGCCCGATTATCCGGGTTTCGCCCCATCCCTGAGACTCACCGGAGAAAAATGTCTTCCAAGATCAAGCCGGCGCCATTGCCGCCAGGCAGCACGATCGGCGGCTATCGGGTGGTGCGCAGGCTTGCTTCCGGCGGTTTCGGCGTCGTTTACCTGGCCTTGGATGCAGAGGGCAAGCAGGTGGCGATCAAGGAATACCTGCCCGCCTCGCTGGCCACCCGTGCCCCCGGAGAGCTGCAGCCCGCCGTGGCGCCCGAAAAACTTTCGCTGTACCGCCTGGGCCTCAAGAGCTTCTTCGAGGAAGGGCGTTCACTGGCGCAGATCTCGCACGCTTCCGTGGTCAGCGTGCTCAATTTCTTTCGCGAGAACGAAACCGTCTACATGGTGATGAACTACCTGGAGGGTGCCACCCTGCAGGACTTCGTCGTCACCGCGCGCGAGCTCAAGGCCGAGAAGGTGTTCCGCGAATCGACCATTCGCTCGCTGTTCGATGAGGTGCTGCGCGGCCTGCGCATCGTGCACCAGCACAAGATGCTGCACCTGGACATCAAGCCGGCCAACATCTTCATCACCAATGACGACCGTGCCGTGATGATCGACTTCGGCGCGGCGCGCGAGGTGCTGTCCAAGGAAGGCAACTTCATCCGCCCCATGTACACGCCGGGCTTTGCCGCGCCCGAGATGTACCGCCGCGACGCATCGCTGGGGCCCTGGACCGACATCTACGCCATCGGCGCCTGCATCTATGCCTGCATGCAGGGATTTCCGCCCAACGAGGCGCCGCAGCGCCAGGACAAGGACCGGCTCACGCTGGCGCTGACCAAGCTGCGCGGCGTGTATTCGGACAACCTCATCGAGGTGGTCGAGTGGTGCATGGCCGTGGACCCGGGATCGCGTCCGCAGTCGGTGTTTGCGCTGCAAAAGGAATTGAGCCGCGAAGGCGAGCGCCGCTACACCAAGCTCAGCGTCTCCGAGCGCATG
This sequence comes from Delftia sp. WSY_12, assembly GCF_043104645.1. Taxonomy (NCBI): domain Bacteria; kingdom Pseudomonadati; phylum Pseudomonadota; class Betaproteobacteria; order Burkholderiales; family Comamonadaceae; genus Delftia; species Delftia sp. WSY_12. The sequence continues at coordinate 59,821 of NZ_JBICKW010000005.1, read as the reverse complement.
CGCCTGCAGCTGGACACGCTGGTGACCGACGCCAAGAAGAACATGCAAAAGATCAGCGGCGCAGCGGGCCTGCCAGCCGTGGGCCAGGAGCGCAAGCCATGAGGTTTTCGGTATTCCAGCTGAGCCGCCGCGGCGGCCGTGCGCTCAATGAAGACCGCATGGGTTACTGCTACACGCGGGAAGCCGTGCTCTTCGTGCTGGCCGACGGCATGGGCGGCCATCCCGAAGGCGAGGTCGCCGCGCAGCTGGCGCTGCAGGTGATGTCCGTGCATTTCCAGCGCCAAGCCAAGCCGCTGCTCGAAGATCCGCAGGGCTTTCTGGTCGATGCGCTGCTGCACGCGCACCGGCAGATCCTGCGCTATGCCAGCGCCAAGGGAATGATCGACACGCCGCGCACCACGCTGGTCGCCGCCGTCATCCAGAAGGGCAAGATCACCTGGATCCATTGCGGCGACTCGCGCCTGTACCTGGTGCGCGGCGGCGAGCTGCTGGTGCGCACGCGCGATCACTCCTATCTGGAGATGGGCGAGATCGCGGCCCAGCTCAAGACATCGAGCCGCAACGTGCTGTTCACCTGCCTGGGCTCTCCGTCCAAGCCCATCTACGACGTGACCGAGCCGCGCCGGCTGGAGCAGGGCGACAAGCTGCTGCTGTGCTCCGACGGCCTGTGGGGCAGCGTGGACGAAGGGCACCTGCTGCGCACCCTGCACGGCCGCACCGTGTCCCAGGCCATTCCCCAGCTGGTCGATACGGCGCTGCGCAATGCGGGCGATGCCAGCGACAACGTCACGGCCATTGCCATGGAGTGGGAGACGCCAGACGCCTTCGAGTCCACCATGGGCATCTCCACCCAGGACATCGAGAACGACGCGTTTGAATCCACGATCCAGGGCGGGGCAATCGAAGACCTGGAAGATGAGCTCGACGACGCGGCCATCGAGCGCTCCATCGCCGAGATCAACGAAGCGATACGCCGCTCGGCCGAGCGCCAGTTCAAGCGCTGAATGCCGCTGCCGGCCCGCGGCAGCGGTGCCGTTGGCGCGCATGGACTACCGAACCTATTGACGACAAAGGGCGCACGGGCGCCCGACTGGATTTCTACGATGAAGATTGTGTTGGCCTCCAACAACCGCGGCAAGCTCGCCGAGCTGCAAGCCATGTTCGCCCCGCTGGGGGTGGAGCTGATCCGCCAGGGCGACCTGTTCGAGGGCGAGGCGCCCGAGCCGCATTGCACCTTCGTGGAGAACGCGCTGGCCAAGGCCCGTTTCGCAGCCGAGCGCACCGGCCTGCCCGCCATTGCCGACGACGCCGGCATGTGCGTCTCGCACTTCGGCGGGCTGCCGGGCGTGGATACGGCCTATTACTGCACGCAGTTCGGCTACGAGAAAAGCGACGACAACAACGTGCGCGCCCTGCTGGAGCAGATGCAGGGCGTGGCCGACCGCCGCGCCGCCATGGTCAGCACCCTGGTGGGCGTTCGCAGCGCAAAGGATCCCGAACCGCTGATCGCCATGGGCCGCGTGCTCGGCGAGATCACCACCGAGCGCCGTGGCACGCAGGGCTTCGGATTCGACCCCGTGATGTACATCCCCGAGCTGGGCCAGACCTTCGCCGAGATGGACCCGGCCGTGAAGCACGCGCACAGCCACCGCGGCCGCGCCACGCTGCAGATGATCGAACTCGTGCGCGAGCGCTGGGTGCGATGATTCCCATCCAGCCCCAGGATTCGGCCGCCGGCGCCCAGGCCGCCGTGCAGCGCGACATCCAGCACTACATGCGCCCCGGCACGCTGCAGCTGGGCAGCCTGCCGCCGCTGTCGCTGTATGTGCACCTGCCCTGGTGCATTCGCAAGTGCCCGTACTGCGACTTCAACTCGCATGAGCACGGCCGCGACGGCCCCGAGCTGCCCGAAGACCGCTACATCGATGCCCTGGTCGCCGACCTGGAGAGCGCGCTGCCGCTGATCTGGGGCCGCACCGTGCACAGCATCTTCATCGGCGGCGGCACGCCCAGCCTGTTCGCGCCCGAGTCCATCGACCGGCTGCTGGCCGCCATCCGTGCGCGCCTGCGCATGGAGGCCGATTGCGAGATCACCATGGAGGCCAACCCCGGCACCTTCGAGACCGACCGCTTCCGCGCCTTCCGCGCGGCCGGCGTCACGCGGCTGTCCATTGGCGTGCAGAGCTTCGACGACCGCTTCCTGCAGGCCGTGGGCCGCGTGCACGATGGCGCCCAGGCGCGTGCGGCCGTGCGCGAGGCGGCCGACAGCTTCGAGACCTTCAACATCGACCTGATGTACGCGCTGCCCGGCCAGACCGAGCTGGACCTGGCGCGTGACCTGGACGTGGCCCTGTCCTTCGCGCCGCCGCACCTGTCGGTCTATCACCTGACCATCGAACCCAATACGTATTTCGCCAAGTTCCCGCCGACCATTCCCGAGGACGACCTGGCCTACGACATGCTGGACCGCATCACCGCGCGCACCGCCGCCGCAGGCATGCAGCGCTACGAGATATCGGCCTATGCGCGCGAGGGCCACCAGTGCTGGCACAACCGCAACTACTGGCAGTTCGGCGACTACCTGGGCATAGGCGCGGGCGCGCACAGCAAGCTCAGCTTTGCCCACCGCATCGTGCGCCAGGTGCGGTTTCGCGATCCCGCGCGCTACATGGACCAGGCCCTGGCCGGCGCGCCACTGGCGCAGGACGGCGAGGTGCGCCGCGCCGACCTGCCCTTCGAGTACATGCTCAACGCGCTGCGCCTGCGCGAAGGCTTTGCGCTGCAGGACTTCATGGAGCGCACGGGCCTGCCGCTGTCGTCCATCGCCAAGGGGCTGGATGCAGCACAGGCCAAGGGCCTGATCACGCGCGACCTGGGCCGGGTGGTGCCCACGGAGCGGGGTTTTGACTTCCTCAGCGACCTGCAGGAGCTGTTCCTGGCGGAGTGAGCGGGCCAACGACCATTGAAAAAGGACGCCTCGGCGTCCTTTTTTCGTCCAGCGCCACCGCGCAATCGGTCGGCGATCAGCCGCAGCGCACGGCCACGATGCGGCCTGTGCCGTCGACCACCAGGTTCAGGCGTTCCTGATTGAACTCCATCGTCGTTGGCTGGCCTTCGCGCAGCACGCGGGCCATGTAGGCGCCCGACTGCTTGCGGGCGGCCTCCAGCGTGGCCGAGGTATTGCTCTTGCCCACGAAGGACTGCGCCGATGCCGCATTGCAGACCTGCACGGGGCGCGGGGCCGGTTGCGCCCCACCGCCGCTGCTGCCGCCAAAAGGATTGCTCATGCCGGCGCAGCCTGCCACCAGGGTGGTGGCGCCCAGCAGGGCCAGGGCGGCAAGGCGGCGGTGCAGGGCTGGGGTGGTGATCATCGGCATGGTCTGTCTCCTCAATTCAGGGGGTGTGTGCTGCGCAGTATCAGGGCGGGCGCTGGCGCATCGCCTCGGACAACGCCGCATACCTTAGCCGGGCTCGGGCGGTGCCATTGGCATGCGGAAGTAACAGGCGGCAGCAAAGGCATCACGAAGGCATTGCCAAGGTGCTGCCAGGGCATCACCGCCGCGCGCTGCGGCCTTCCGCGGGGGCGTGGTGGAAGACCGTGGCCTCCAGGCCCATGGCGCGTATCCTGGCCGCCGCCTGATCGGCGCTGCGCTGCTTGGCAAAGGGGCCCGAGCGCACGCGCACGATCTCGCCCTTGTTGCTGTGCAGGGTCTGGCTGAGCGTGGGCAGCTTGGCTTTCTCCAGCCGCTCCACCACGCGCCCGGCATTGGCGGCTTCAGAGAACACGCCGATGTTGATGTAGTAGTTGCCCGGCTCCAGAGCCGCCGAGGCAGGCTTGGCAGGTGCCGGGGCCTTTGCGACGGGTTCGGCAGGCTTGGCAGGCTTGGCTGGTTTGGTTTCAGCCGCCACCTTGGAGGGCTTGGCGGGCGCTGGAGTGGCTGTGTGTACGGACGCTGGTGCAGGTGCAGGCGCAGGTGCTCTGGCTGGCACCAACGCGGCCTTGACGGGAATGGCTGCCGCTGCAGTGGCAGCGACGGCACCCGCAGCACCGGCAGCTGCTACTACGGGCATGGGTTCGACCGTGCCGGAGACGGTGCTGCCGGCGGCGGGCAAGGGCGCTTGCGGATCAGGGCGCGCCTCGGCCTGGGCGACTGGCTCTTGCGGCCGGGGCGTGGGTGCGGGAGTGGGAGTGGGGGCGGGTGTGGGCGCCGGTTCCGTCCTTGGCGTTTCAACGGCAGCTAAGGCTGCGGCGGGCGTTGGCGCCACGGCTGGTGCAGCTGGCGAAACTGGTGCAGCGGCCGGCATGGCTTCGGACGAAATCACCTCGGTCTGTGCCGCCATGAAATGTGGCGTGCCCGACAGCGCCCAGATGCCTGCACCGGCAGCGGCGGCAAGCACCGCACCGGCCGCCACGGCCAGGCGCTTGCGCAAGGGCGTGGCCGCGCGGCGGGCCAGGCGTTCGTGCGCTGCGGCCATGTTGGGAGCCTCGCCAATGGCTTGCAGTGTGAGGCGGCGCACATGGTGCCAGTACAGGGCATTGGCGCCCAGGCCGGGAATGGCAATCGCCATCAGCACCAGCGTGGCATCGATGCCGTGGGCAATCGCCGGGGGCAGGCCCAGCGCGGGGCGCAGCAGCAGGCCCCAGACCAGGCCCGTGCCGCCGGCGGCCAGCGCGTAGAGGCCGCCCTCTTGCCACAGCCCGCGCAGCCCGCACCAGGGCAGGGTGAACAGGCCTGCGGCCAGGTTCCAGGTGGGCAGGGGCTTGCCCAGCGCATCGAAGCGCTCGAACAGCCGCAGGTAGTAGTCGCGCGAGGGCTCGCCAATCAGGCTGGCGTACAGGCCGGGCATCAGGCCTGCACCCTGGCCACCGGTGAAGCTGGTCGTGCCGGAATTCGTGCCGGAACTTGCGCCGGGGGCCGCCCGTTCGTCGGCGGCCGGGCCGTCATCGCCGTGCTGCAGCGCATAGGCTGCGGCGGCGAAGGCGCTGGCGATCGAGGGCGGCAGCTTGCTGGGGCTCTTGGCGGTGCCGGGCTCGGCAAAGGCGGGCTCCTGCCGTGCAGGGGCCGCCTGCCTTCCGAAGTCGATGGTGGCGGGAGGTGCTGAGAGGGCTTCTTCCGATGGGGCGGGCATGTCAGCAATTGTGTCATGCACTCGTGGCTGTCGGAATCACGACATTCGTGGCTATCGATCGGGCGAATCCATCGCGCCCGATCGATCGGCGGCTGCTGTCAGCCCTGGCGCGCGGGCAGCACCGTGGCGCGGCACTCGCCGAAGCCGATGCGCGCGGCGCCTGGCTTCTCGCACCAGCCGCGCAGGATCACGGCATCGCCATCCTGCAGGAAGGTGCGGCTCTCGCCATTGGCCAGGGCCACGGGCTTCTTGCCGCCTTCGGTCAGCTCCAGCAGCGCACCGGCCTCGCTGGAGGTGGGGCCGGACAGCGTGCCCGTGCCCAGCAGGTCGCCGGGCTGCAGGTCGCAGCCGTTGACGCTGTGGTGGGCCACCAGCTGGGCCATGGTCCAGTAGGCGTGGCGGTAGCTGGTGTGGGTGATTTGCTGGGCGGCCTGGCCTTCGGCGCGCATGCGGCCGGTCTCCAGCGCCACGCTCAACTGCACGTCGAACGCGCCGCGCTCGGAATTGGCGGGCGAGCTGAGGTAGGGCAGGGGCTGGGGATCTGTGGCGGGCCGCGTGAAGGCCGTGCGGTAGGGCTCCAGCGCCTCCAGCGTCACGATCCAGGGCGAGACCGTGGTGGCGAAGTTCTTCGACAGGAAGGGGCCCAGCGGCTGGTATTCCCAGGCCTGGATGTCGCGCGCCGACCAGTCGTTGAGCAGGCACAGGCCGAAGATGTGGTTCTCTGCCTCGTCCATGGAAATCGCCTCGCCCCAGGCGTTGCCGGCGCCGGTGTAGATGCCCATCTCCAGCTCATAGTCCAGGCGTGCGCAGGGCTTGAGTGCGGGCGCGGCGGCGTCGGGCGCCTTCAGCTGGCCCATGGGGCGGCGGAAGTCCACGCCCGACACGCGCAGGCTGGACGCACGGCCGTGGTAGCCGATCGGCACCCACTTGTAGTTTTCCATCAGCGGGTTGTCCGGGCGGAACAGCTTGCCGACGTTGGTGGCGTGGTGCACCGAGGTATAGAAGTCCGTGTAGTCGCCGACCTGGGCCGGCACGGCGTACTCCACCTCGGCCTGGGGTACCAGGCAATCCTTGAGGGCGTCCTGCGCGGCAGCGCCTTCGCGCAGCGCGCGCGACAGCGCCAGGCGCAGGGCCGACCAGGCGGCCGGTCCCATGGCCATGAAGCCGTTCAGGTGCTGTTGCGAAGCGGCTTCCAGCTGCGGCTGCACGGCATCGCCCAGCGCCTTGATCGCGCTTGCGCGCGCCAGGTCCAGCACCTGGTCGCCAATGGCCACGCCGCCGCGCCAGGCCTCCTGGCTGCCTGCGCGGCGGAACACCGCAAACGGCAGGTTCTGGATAGGGAAGTCGCTGGCGCCGGTATTGGCCGAGGCCACCCAGCTGCGCAAGCCTGCGTCATGGGTTTCGTTCAAGGACATCTGTCTCTCCTGGTTGGGTTTGTCTGTCGTTGGTATGAAAAGGGGTTTGGCGGGGCAGGGCGAGGCGTGGCCGGCTCAGGCAGCGGCAAAGCCGCCGTCCATGTTCCAGTGTGCGCCGCGCACCTGGGCGGCCTGCTCGCTGGCCAGGAAACCGGCCAGCGCCGCCACCTGCTCCACGGTCACGAAGGCCTGGGAGGGCTGCTTGGCGCCCAGCAGCTGGCGCGCCGCCGCGTCGGCATCCAGCCCCTCGCGCGCGGCCAGCGCATCGATCTGTCGTTGCACCAGTGGCGTCAGCACCCAGCCGGGGCAGATGGCGTTGCAGGTCACGGGCGTGGTGGCGAACTCCAGCGCCACCGACTTGGTCAGGCCGATCAGCCCGTGCTTGCTGGCCACATAGGCCGGCTTGCGCGCCACGCCCACCAGCCCGCTGACCGAGGCGATATTAATGATGCGGCCCCAGCCGCGCTCCAGCATCTGCGGTGCGCAGGCCTGGATGGCGTGGAAGGGCGCCGACAGGTTGACGGCCAGCAGCTCGTCCCACTTGCCGGCCGGGAATTCGAGCAGCGGGCTCACATGCTGCATGCCTGCGTTGTTGACCAGGATGTCGATGGCGCCCATCTCGGCCGCAATGCGCTGCGCCAGCGGTGCGATGGCGCAGCCGTCGCGCAGGTCCAGCCCGTAGTGGCGCACCGGCACGCCATGCGTTTGGGCGATTTCGCGCACCAGCGCATCGGTCTCGGCCGATGCGGCGGCCTGGCCATGCAGCGCGATGGCTGCGCCCTCGCTGGCCAGATGGCGCGCCACGGCCAGGCCGATGCCGCTGGTCGAGCCGGTGATCCAGGCCACGCGGCCCGCATGCGGGCGGCTAGCCGGGGAGGAGGGGGTGGGGTTCATTTCAGGAGATCCATTTCCATATGCACGTACTCGCTGAGAAAGCGGACCCGTGCCCAGTAGATCAGCAGCCCATCGGCGTTGCAGGCCCAGCGCAGCGCCTGCATCAGCGGCGTGCCCAGGGCCACGCCCAGGTGCTCGGCGGCCAGTTCGTCGGCCGGCGCCACGCTCAGGTGCTGGCGCGCCACGGCAATGCGCGAGGGGTCGCTGCTCAGGGCCACGGCCAGGGAGCTGCGCTGCAGCTGGGCCTCGATCTCGGGGAACAGTTCCTGCTCCAGGTACAGCTGCGACAGGCAAAACCGCGCCGCGTCATGGTCGTACACGCGCAGCAGGTGCACGTAGGCGGGGGCCATGCGGCCCACGTCGGGGAAGCCTTCGGGAATCGGCGGCAGGCAGTCCCGCCCGGTGTGCAGGGTGATCTGGCCGATGTGGGCGCCAAAGGCCACCAGCTCCTTCCAGCTGGTGGGCAACAGAAAGGACGGCGGCTTGTAGGGCGCCGCAATCACCCGCGTGCCGCCGCGCTTGCGCGTGAGCAGCAGGCCCTCTGCCACCAGGGCGCCCAGCGCCATGCGCACCGTGGTGCGCGACACGCCATGCAGCGCCTGCAGCTCCTGCACCGTGGGAATGGCGCTGCCTACGGGCCAGGCGCCCGTGGACACCTTGCTGCGGAACAGCCGCGCCAGCTGCAGGTGCAGCTTGTCCCGGCCTTGTTGAGGGGCCGACGCGGTGGAGTTGGAGGGCATGAAGGCAATAAAGTATCTATTCAGTGCTTTTATTTTTGCACAAAGCAATAGCCCTGACAGCCTGCACTGACGCCCGTCGTTGACAAATGTCTTCAATTGGACAGGCCGAATGACTTTTAAACTGCGGCCCTTTTTCCGTTTTTCGAACGTTGGCCAGAGCGGCCGTTGGGTATTTCATGCAGCAGCAACATGCTTGGGAGTTTTTTCGCGCCGGTGGAGTGGACCAGGTGGTCATCCGCACCGGGCAGGACATTGCGCACATCGGCGAGCTGGACCAGAAGCTGTGGGTGGCCCTGGCCTGCCCCACGCGCGGGATCGAGTTCGACAGCGACACGCTGGACCTGATCGACGAAGACAAGGACGGCCGCATCCGCCCGCCCGAGCTGATCGCCGCCTGCCAATGGGCCGTGGCGCGCGTGCGTGACCCCCAGGTGCTGGCCGATGGCGGCGACGTGCTGCAACTGTCCAGCCTGGAGCGCAACAGCGAGCAGGGCGCCCTGCTGCATGCCGAGGCCGAGCGCATGCTGGCCCTGTCCGGTCAGGCCGGCGGCTCCGCGTTGAGCCTGGCCCAGGTGCGCGAGCGCCTGGCCTCCCTGGCGGCCATGCGCTTCAATGGCGACGGCATCGTCAGCCCCGCCACCGCCGAGGGCGACAAGGCACTGGCCGAGCTGATCGAACGCATTGGCAAGGCCTACGGCACCACTGCCGGCGCCGACGGCGTGGCCGGCATCGCGCGCCAGCAGGCAGAGGCCTTCTATGCGGACCTGCGCGCACTGCGCGACTGGCATGCGGGCGCCGAGGCCCTGGGCTGCGGCATTGCCGAGCGCGACCAAGCCCTGGCGGCGGCCCGCGCCGTGGACGCGGTCCAGGCCAAGGTGGACGACTTCTTCGCACGCACACGCCTGGCCGCCTTCGACACGCGTGCGCAGGACCCGCTCAACCCCTCCGTGGAGGGCTATGCCGCCCTGGGCCGCGAAGTGCTGGACAGCGGCGCCCAGGCCATTGCCGCGCTGCCCCTGGCCGCCGTGGCGGCCGACCGCGCGCTGCCGCTGGCCCAGGGCGTCAACCCCGCATGGGCCGGCGCGCTGCAGGCGCTGCGCGAGCAGGCCGTGCAGCCCGTGCTGGGCGAAGACCTGCAGGAGATCACCGCCGCGCAGTGGGAGCAGGTCAAGGCCGCCCTGCAGCCCTGCCGCCAATGGCTGGCGGCCCGGCCCGCCACGCCGCTCGATGCCCTGTCTCAACAGGAGGTGCAGGCGCTGCTGGACGGCGGCCAGGAAGCCGCGCTGCTGGACCTCATCGCCCAGGACGAGTCCGAAAAGGAACACAGCCTGCAGGCCGTAGCGCTGGAAAAATTGATCCGCCTGCAGCGCGACCTGCTGGCGCTGCTCAACAACTTCGTCTCGTTCAGCCTCTTTTACCGGCGCGAGGGCGCGGCCTTCCAGGCCGGCACGCTCTACCTGGATGCCCGCAGCTGCGACCTGACCGTGGAAGTGAGCGACACGGCTGCCCATGCCGCGCTGGCCGGCCGTGCCAAGACCTGCCTGGCCTACTGCGAGCTCCGGCGCGAGGGCAAGAAGAAAGCCATCGTCGCGGCCTTCACGGCGGGCGATGTGGACTTTCTCTTCGTGGGCCGCAACGGCGTGTTCTATGACCGCGCAGGCAACGACTGGGACGCCACCATCGTCAAGCTCATCGAGAACCCCACCAGCATCGGCCAGGCCTTCTTCCTGCCCTACAAGAAATTCCTGCGCATGGTGGAGGAACAGGTGGCCAAGCGCGCCTCGGCCAAGGAAGAAGGCGTGACCGCCAGCCTGGGCACACAGGCCGGCCAGCTGGTCACGGCGCCCGGCACCGCAGCGGCCAGCGCCGCCACGGCCACGGCGGCCGCCGCCCCGCGCAAGACCGATGTGGGCACCGTGGCCGCCCTGGGCGTGGCCCTGGGCTCCATCAGCGCCGTGCTGGTGGGCATCTTCGGCAAGTTCATCGACCTGGGGCCCTGGATTCCCGTGGCCCTGGTCGGCCTCATCGCGGCCATCTCAGGGCCCAGCATGATGATTGCCTGGCTCAAGCTGCGCCAGCGCAGCCTGGGGCCCATCCTGGACGCCAGCGGCTGGGCCATCAACGGCCGCATGCGCATCAACCTGCCGCTGGGCCGCAGCCTGTCGCAGACCGCCAAGGTGCCGGTGGGCGCGCGGCGCACGGCGGGCGATCCCTATGCGGAAGGCAATGGCCTGCGCAACACCCTGGTGGCGCTGGCCGTGGTGGCCTTGCTGGCGCTGATGGCCTGGCGCCTGCACTGGATCGATGGCCTGCTGCCCGCCGGCTGGCAGTACGGCGCGGCACCGGCCGCTGTGCCGGCTGCGCCAGAGTCCGCACCTGCGCCTGCGCCAGCAGCGGCACCGGCACCGGCAGCGGCACCGGCACCTGCAGCGACGGCTCAATAAGTCGATGCCAAGGGGCGGGCAAGCCACTTGCCCCGCCCCGGTCGGGAAACCTCAAGGCGCGACAATAGCGCCATGACCACCCCCACCCACGTACAACGCAGTGCCGTGCCCCTGAGCACGCACGACACCACCCGCATCGACGACCTGCGCATCAAGGCCGTGCGCCCCCTGATCACCCCGGCCCTGCTGCAGGAATGGCTGCCCGCGCCCGAAGCCGCGCAGCAACTGGTGGAAACCAGCCGCGCCGCCATCTCGGACGTACTGCAGGGCCGGGACGACCGGCTCATCGTCGTCGTCGGACCCTGCTCCATCCACGACCACGACCAGGCCATGGACTATGCGCGCCAGCTCAAGGCCCAGGCCGACGCCCTGGCCGGCGAGCTGCTCGTGGTCATGCGCGTCTACTTCGAGAAGCCCCGCACCACCGTAGGCTGGAAGGGCTACATCAACGACCCGCACCTGGACGGCAGCTTCGCCATCAACGAAGGCCTGGAAATGGCCCGCGCCCTGCTGCTGGACGTGCTGGCCCTGGGCCTGCCCGTGGGCACGGAATTCCTGGACCTGCTGTCGCCGCAATTCATCAGCGACCTGGTCAGCTGGGGCGCCATCGGCGCGCGCACCACGGAAAGCCAGAGCCACCGCCAGCTGGCCAGCGGCCTGTCCTGCCCTGTGGGCTTCAAGAACGGCACGGACGGCGGCGTCAAGGTGGCCAGCGACGCCATCCAGGCGGCCAGCGCGCCCCACGCCTTCATGGGCATGACCAAGATGGGCCAGTCTGCCATCTTCGAGACCCGCGGCAATGGCGACTGCCACGTCATCCTGCGCGGCGGCAAGCAGCCCAACTACGGCGCCGAGCATGTGCAGGCCGCCTGCGCCCTGCTGGAAGGTGCGGGCCTGCGCCCGCAGGTCATGATCGATGTCTCCCACGCCAACAGCAGCAAGCAGCACCGCCGCCAAATCGACGTGGCGGCCGACGTGGCCCAGCAGATCGCCGGTGGCGATGCCCGCATCACGGGGCTGATGATCGAAAGCCACCTGCAGGAAGGGCGGCAGGACATCGTGGACGGCCAGCCGCTGGCGCATGGCGTGTCCGTGACCGATGCCTGCATCAGCCTGGAGCAGACCGTGCCTGTGCTGCAGCAGCTGGCTGCGGCGGTGAAGGCGCGGCGGGCGAAGCTGCGGGGGTGAGTTGACTGGCCGGGTCTGTTTGGGACCCGCGTCAGACAAGGGAGCAGTCCTGTCCTTCGGCAGGACTGCAATGCTGCAACCGCTACAGCGCAGTGGCGTGCATACAGGTCGCCGATGTAAAGGCAGGGTCGGCAGACTGCGAGATCTCATTCAGATGCTTGGGCAGCGTATGCTCGCATCACGCTTTTCAGACCAGTCCGATTGCGTCATGCATTTTCGCATTGAATGATTGATTTTTATATCGGCTCAAGAGATTTTCTATTGTTGCATCCAGTGTATCTCAAGGATTGCGCCGATATGTTTGTCCATATTCCGCAGTGACAGGGATGGCGGGCAATGAATAATGAATGGCAGCTTCAACGTAACCCAGGATCTTCATTTCAAAGAATTCGGGTCATATATCATGGGTTTTGATTCTGCGGAGGAGGGATAGGTATGAGGCCTGGTGATGCAAAGCGGGTATTTGACCTCGCAGTTGGGCGCTCCGCACCACCGCTTGCCTCCATGGTCACCATTTTTGCCATTAGTTTCCATAGCCCTACTCTTGTTGCCCAATTCAGCATCGCCCTTTCCTTTGCTTCACTTTTCTTTGTGTTGCCGGCGAGTATTGGCGCCATCTTCTTTTCGGAAATAGCTGCCAGCAAAGATAAGGGGCAATCCGATTCACTCATCAGTTTGCTATTCTGGTTGGTCCTCTTGTACACCGGGGTTTGTTTTATTCTGGTGTATTGGCTTCCTGTTATCTCGAAAACCCTGATATCCGGTTTGCCAGAGGAACTGTTGGATGGGGTCGTATCGCAGGCAAGATTGATAATTCTGTGTATTCCATTCTTCGGAATCATCAATGTATGTAGCTGCGTTCTTGAGTCAAGATCACATACTGCCATCGTTGCGAAATTCAGAATGTGGCAGGTTTTTTTCCATGCAGCCTGTGTGATTGTTGTGCTGGTGCTGCTTGGGAGGAATGAGTGGATGAGTGATGACTCGGTCGCTCTTGCCTATCTGTTCAGTGACATCATTTTTTCCATTGCCGCATATGCTTTGATGCGGAAATACTGTCAATTCAGTTTTTCATTCAATTTTCGTGGATTGCCTGGCAGAAGAATATTTTCCGTTTTGATTCCTGGTTATGCCAATTCTTTCTTTGGAAAATATCTGCTTTATATATTGTCAATGTCTGTTGCAGGGCTGGGTGCAATGTATTCTGCAATTCAATCCCAAGCTTTTGCCATATTGCTGTTGGCAGAGCTGCCTGCCATGGGAGTCTGTGCTCTTCTGGCGATGGAGATATCAAAAAATCGTGGAAGATGGGCAGTGCAATTTCAGTTCATAAAAGATTCTTCTTCATTGATGATTTATTGTGCCATTATTCCGGCTGTTGCATTGCTTGTATTCATGCTGTTCTATGAAATATCGATGGCCAATGGTTATCAAATTGTCGGTGAGGGGTTCCTTTCCTTGGTGTGCAAAGGAGTTACGGATGTGGGGTTTTTCTATGCGGCAGCAATTTCTGGCGGGCTAGGTCTTTATTGGTCGTCAAGAATCATTTTTTGGGTTGTTTACGCATTGGTGTTTTTTGCCCCGATGTCATTGGGATTTCATGGCTCCAGTTATTCCATGATCAGTTATGTTTTCTCATTTTCTTCTCTCCTGTCCTGTGCGCTGTTGGTCCTGCTTATCCGCAACAGGCGAGATTCCCTATCCGAAGAGAAAATTGGCTTGAAGCAGAGCCTGTAGCAGTGGTGGCCCTTGGCGAGGTGATCTGTCCTTCGGCAACCCCGCAACCGCCACGACGCAGGCGCTGACATACGGGGTGGGGAGGCGGCGGGGGCGCCCTCAGGCCCGCACGGGCCTGGGCTCCAGATTGCGCGCCGTGCCCAGCCAGGTCGCGCAATGCGTTTCATGACCATCCTCGGCCACCGCGAACAGGTCGGCTGCGCAGATGCTGAGCACGCGGCCGGCATCCACCACGCGGCCGCGCGCCCGCAGGTGGGTGCCGCGTGCGGGGGCGAAGAGCTTCACGCTGCCGTCCACCGTGGCATTGGCCCAGCCGGCAGACAGCAGTGAACCTGCGGCCGACACCGCCGCAAAGTCGCCCAGTGCAAAGACCGCCGTGGCCTGCAACTGGCCCGGCTGAAAGCACAGGGCATCGGCAATGGGCATCTCCAGCTCGGTGGCTCCGGGCTCGGCACGCACGAAGCGCAGGCCCAGGGTGCGCGCCATGGGCATGGCCAGCACGGTGTTCTGCAGCGCCTGGGTGGATGGGGTGGGGTGCGTGGTCGGCTCAGTCATGGCCTGTCTCCTTCGTGGTGGGTGAAGCGGCACGGCGCACGCGCGGCCAGGGCGCGGCGGGTTTGTCGGGTGCGTTGGATGGGGCCGGTGCCGTCTGCGCCAGATCCCGCTCGGCCTGGCGGGCGCGCAGCCACTGCACATGGTCCAGGGCCTGGGCGCGCTGGGCCTGCAGCGCAGCGATCTGTTCGTCTATCTCCTGTACGCGCTGCTGCACGGCATCGGCCAGGTCACCGGGGCCTATGCGCCCCGCACGCCAGGCGCGCAGGTTCTCGGCAATGCGCGGCAGCCCGAACCCCAGCGCGCGGGACATGGCGATGAACACCACCTCGCGCCGGGCCGAGCGCGGATAGTCGCGGTAGCCATTGGGCAGGCGCCGGGGCTTGAGCAGGCCCGCGCGCTCGTAGTGCCGCAGCGCGTGGATGGAGACGCCCGTGAGCCGGGCGAGTTCGGAGATCAGCATGTGCCAAGGCTAGCAAGGCTCGTGCTGGGCTAGGGTTGGGAAGGGGACAGGTTTTTTTCTATCGCTGTCTCTTGCCAGTCGTCTTCAAGCCGGCTGCGCGGCAGGCCTCATCACGCGCGCCGTGAACCGGGCCATGAACTCGCGCGTGACAATGCGCCCGCCCAGGGCCGTCAGGTAGTTGGCGCAGCCGTGCACCACCGATGCGCGGTTGTCGCCGAAGGCTTTCAGCCCCAGGCGAACCACGTCTTCGCTGGATGCTTTTTTCCCGAAGGATGCGGCCTCGCCGGCGCGGGCGAAGAACGCCGTGTCGGTAGCGCCCGGGCACAACGCCAGCACGCGCACGCCGCGCGGCCGGTACTCGGCCCAGAGCGCTTCGCTGAACGAAAGGACAAAGGCCTTGGTCGCGGCGTAGACCGCCATGTACGGGACCGGCTGAAACGCTGCCGTGGAGGCGATGTTGATGACGCCGCCCTGGCGCTGCTCCAGTGCGGGGAGACACAGGTGCGTCAATTCCACCAGGGCGCCCACATTCAGGTCGATGGCCTCCCGCTGTATGTCCAGCGCCAGTTCATCAAACCTGCCGTGGGTGCCGAAGCCGGCGTTGTTCACCAGCAGGTCCGGCAGCAGGCCCCTGGCGCTGACGGCCTCGAAGACCCGCCGGGCCGCCCCGGGTGCGGCCAGGTCCTCCACCAGGAATTCGGCGCCGGGCAATTCGCGGGCGAGCTTCTCGAGCCTGTCGCGGCTGCGCGCGATCAGCACGACTTTGGCGCCACGGCGGGCAAGCTCCCTGGCGAATACTTCACCGATGCCCATGGAGGCGCCGGTCACCAGGACGGTTTTCTGGGAGAAATCAAAAGGGGTTTTCATGCACTCGAGTATTGCGACGG
Source organism: Delftia sp. WSY_12 (assembly GCF_043104645.1). Lineage (NCBI taxonomy): Bacteria > Pseudomonadati > Pseudomonadota > Betaproteobacteria > Burkholderiales > Comamonadaceae > Delftia > Delftia sp. WSY_12. The sequence goes on along the minus strand of NZ_JBICKW010000005.1, from coordinate 44,371 downwards.
GGGGCCCGCCTGGGAATGGGCAGCGCTGGTAAGCTGATTTGCATTCATGAAAAACCAACCGCCCACCACCTGGGATGACCTGCGCGTGCTCCTGGCGCTTCACCGCCACCAAAGCCTGCTGGCCGCAGGCGCGGCCCTGGGCCTGTCCACCTCCACCGTCGCGCGGCGCATCGAGGCGCTGGAGCAATCCCTGGGCCGCGCCCTGGTACACCGCAGCAGCGCAGGGACGACGGTCGAGCCCGATGCGATGGAACTGGTGGAGCTGGCCGAGCAATTCGAGCTGGGACTGGGCGGCATCAAGCGCGACGACCGGCCCGCTGAGAAGGCCCATGCGCTGACCGGCACCATCCGCGTCAGCATGGGCGAAGGCTTCGTGAAGCCGGTGACCGCCGTGCTCTCGCAGTTGAGAAGCGCGCACCCCGGGCTGCATATCGAAGTGGCCGTGGAGTCGCGCTTCACGGATGTCGGGCGGCGCGAAGTGGACGTCGCGCTCCGGGTCGGGCGCTCCAGCTCGGCCGTGGTGGTGGAGAAATGGGCGGGGCAACTGACGTTTGGCCTGTACGCCTCGCACGGCTATGTCGAGCAGCGCCTGCCGGGTCGCCGCCTGCGCGTGCAGGACTTCGCCAGCCACGATTTCGTGGGACAGGACCTGGCCACCGGCCGGCAGGACACCTCCAACCTGTGGCTGGCCAGCCGGGGCGCCACCCGGTTCGTCTTTCGATCCGCCTCCGACCTGGCCCGCCAGGAGGCCACGGAGCAAGGCCAGGGCATCTGCCTGCTGCCCGACGCCATGGCCCATGCCGTGCCCGGCCTGGCACGGCTGGAGGTGGATGCGCCGCTGCCGTCCTGCCCGGTGTACCTGGCCTATCACCGCGACCGCCGCAACGTGCCGGGCGTGCGGGCAGTGATCGACGCGCTGGGCGCGGCGCTGGCTGAAGGGCTGCAGCCGCCCGCAGAAAAAGCCGAAGCGGCCAACCCTGCCGCGCAGTCATGACAGGCCCGGTCTTTCCAGACCGTTCAAGGCGAGGGCGCGGACGACGGACCCGGTGAGCAGCCAGGACCATCGTTGGCCGTCGATCCCAACGAAACAAGAATGGGCAGTGGCTGGCGCGAAACGACCCGTTGTGGTCGTTCGTGCCTCGGCGCCTGCAACCGCTCAATCCTTGAGCAAGCGCGCCTTCACCGTTCGCCCCTTGATCTTCCCGCTATTGAGCCGGGCAACCACGTCATGCGCAATCTTGCGGTCCACGGCCACATAGGTTGCGAACTCGTTGATGTCGATCTTGCCCACTTGCTCGCGGGTGTAGCCCAGGTCTGCGGTGAGCGCGCCCAGCACATCGCCCGGGCGGATCTTGTCCTTGCGGCTGGCATTGATGTGGATGGTGGCCTTGGATGGCAGGAGCCGGCCGCCGGGAGTCGGCGTCAGCTCGTCCAGCGGGTACCAGACGGATGGGCTGCCCTGCATCTGCTCGATGTTTCCGACCGCGCCCATTTCGTCCATCGTCGCAAGACTCAGGGCCAGGCCTTTCTGGCCGGCGCGGCCTGTGCGGCCGATGCGGTGCACGTGCACTTCAGGGTCGGGCGTGATGTCCACGTTGATGACGGCGCCCAGATTGGTCACATCCAGCCCGCGAGCCGCCACATCGGTGGCGACCAGCACGGAGCAACTGCCGTTCACGAAGCGCACCAGCACCTGGTCACGGTCACGCTGCTCCAGATCGCCGTGCAGCTCCAGCGCGCTGTAGCCCTGGGCCTGCAGCAGCTCGGCAAGGGCCCGGCAGCGCGCCTTGGTATTGCAGAAGGCCAGCGTGCTCTCGGGCCGGAAATGCTCCAGCAGGCGAGCCACCGCAGGCAGCCGCTCTTCCTTGTCCACCTCGTACCAGCGCTGCTCGATCTGCTCGCCGCTGTGCTGCGCGGCGACCTTGACCGTGACCGGGTCACGCATGAATCGCGCGGCCAGCTTGGCGATGCCTTCAGGGTAGGTTGCGGAGAACAGCAAGGTCTGGCGCTGCGGGGGGCACTGCTTGGCGACCTTGGCGATGTCATCGACGAAACCCATGTCGAGCATGCGATCCGCTTCGTCGAGCACCAAGGTGTTCAGCGAATCAAGGTTCAGATTGCCCCGGTCCAGGTGATCGATCACACGGCCGGGCGTGCCCACGATCACGTGCGCGCCGTTCTCAAGGCTCGCGTTCTGGCCGCGCAGCGGAACGCCGCCGGACAGGGTCACCACCTTGACGTTGTCTTCCGCACGCGCCAGGCGGCGAATCTCGGTCGTCACCTGATCGGCCAGCTCGCGGGTGGGGCAGAGCACCAGGCCTTGCACCGAGAAATTGCGCGTATCCAGCTTGGCCAGCAGCGCCAGGGCAAAGGCTGCGGTCTTGCCGCTGCCGGTCTTCGCCTGGGCGATCACATCCTTGCCTTCAAGCGCAGGGGGCAGGCTGGCGAGCTGAATCGCCGTCATTTCAAGGTAGCCGAGCCGCTCAAGATTGGCGAGCGTGGCAGGCGAAAGCGCAAGTTTGTCGAAGGAATGGGGGGAAGCCGAGGGTGCAGTCATGGCGGCATTTTAGTTTTGGCGCTCTCAGGACCGGGGCGCGGCACGCTGGTCACTGAGAAAGAACAGGGGCTTGCTGGGCCATTGACGTGCATGGTGGAAGTCCTCAGGTGATTGGCTATTTTGGCTAACCCAACCACCGCGTGGGAAGGGCCTCGCAGGTCGGACGCGGCGTTTGAAGCGTCAGCAACAGGGTGCACAAGACGTACCCCGCGGTCTTTAGCGACGAAGACCTGGCCAAGCGCGTCGAGCGCGCGGTCTTCAAGGCCTTTGAGCTGCTGCCGCGCCTGGATGTAGTGGCCCGATGAATTCCTGAGGGCACATGTCAATTCGGCTTTCGGATCTCTGGATGCAACTTGCGCCTTAGCCGGTTGTTGTTGCTGCATGAATGGCGCTTGGGGCTATGGCAGGTTCAGGCTCGCTGGTGCTCGTTGCGCATTTGCCAACAGATAGCAACCAGCCTGAAGCTGCCGGCCAGCAGTCGGCTGGCGACCCATATCAGAAATTCAGATCGCACTGACGCGGAAGTTGGAACCTTTGGAATTGAGCTGCTGAGCAGCGGCGGAACACGGCTCTTGCCTCCTGAATATTGCTTAGAGATCTCTTCGCTTCCCGCCCGTGTTCGTGACCTCAGTCTTCTTTGTGTGGCCTACGTGCCGAACGCCGCCATGAAGACCCGTACGGCCTCGTGCAGAAGAGCCTTGTTTTCTCGGGAATCCGGCATCTTGAGCTTCAGCAATCCGCGGATGTGCCCGGAGCCCATGAACATCGACAGGAACAAGTCAGCTGCCTGCAGGGGATTGCGCACCTTCAGCGTACCTGCCGCATGGGCGAGTTGAAGGTAGGCCGCCAGCTCGCCGTTCACACGCTCCGGGCCTTCCTTGTAGAGCCCCTGGCACACTTCTGGCTGCGCCCCCGCGACGCCGTAGACGGAACGCAAGGCCCCCAGAGCGTCCTCCCCGCGCGATAGCTCCAGAAACCGGGCGCCGATCGCCAAAAGCGCCTGTTCCGGCTGGTTCGGGTCCAGCTCCCCTGCGCCCGCGACTCCTGCCATTACTGCCACCGTCTTGTCGCGCACGACGGCATGGAAGAGCCCTTCCTTCGAGCCGAAGTTGCTGTACACGGTCATCTTGGACACCCCGGCGTCCGCAGCGATGGCGTCCACGCTGGCACGTTCCAGGCCATGCTCGTTGAAGTGCTTTTGCGCCGCTTCCAGGATGCGCCTGCCGCGCTCGGGATCGCGCGGTCGCCCGCGTTGAGGCTTGGAGTCAGAAACAGGAGGGCGGGCCATGGTCTATTTAATGTACTTGACGGTTCAATATATCCCATGCACATTAATGTACATGCTAGTACAGAAATTGGTGCCGATCCGAGGAGGCCATATGGCGCAACCAACACAGGACTGGACTTCGCAGCAGCGGGCTGCATCGGTCTGTTCCTCCGCTTGCCGGTCCAACGCAAGGCCCCGGTAAAACCTTATCAAGACGAGGAAACTGCAATGGCAAAGCAAAACGCCCACCAGATCGCCGACTGGAACGGCCCAAGCGGGGAGCGATGGGTCGTCAACCAGGCCCGGCTCGACGCCATGCTGGCGGTTTTTGGACAGGCCGCTATTGAGGCAGCCGCACCCGTGAAGGGCGAGCGCGTGCTGGATATCGGCTGCGGCTCAGGCGCGTCGAGTTTTGCGCTTGCCAGCCTCGTTGGTGCGCAGGGCTGGGTGCTGGGCGTGGACGTCTCCGAGTCGCTTATCGAACGAGCGCGAGCGCTGGCACCGCCGGACACGACGGCCCGATTTCAGGTGGCCGACGCCAGCAGCGCCAAGCTGCCCGAGGGCGAATTCGACATTCTGTTTTCGCGTTTCGGCGTGATGTTTTTCGACGATCCAGCGGGGACATTCGCGCATATGCGCCGCGCACTCAGGCCGGGAGGCCGGGTCGCTTTTGTGTGCTGGCGCGGCGTGGCCGAGAACGGGTGGGTGCGTCTCCCAATGGATGCGATCAAGGCAATAGTCCCGTCGACCGCCTCGCCTCACTCCGAAGCGCCCGGCCCATTTTCTTTCGGCGATCAGGGGCGGGTGGCCCGCATTCTGACGACAGCCGGATTCACCGAGATTGCTATCGCACCCTTGGACGCCTCTGTGCCCTTCGGCGAAGGCGAGACACGGGACGCAGCGATTGACGACGCGGTGCAGTTGGCGGTCGAAGCGGATCCTCTTTCGCGCGTGCTCGCTGACCAGCCCAGCGAACTCCGTATCCGTGCTTTGGCCTTGATTCGTGCTGCCTTTGAGGGCCTCAGCATTGAACGGTCAGTGATGACCGACGGCGCGGCGTGGATCGTCACGGCGCGCAATCCTTTCCATCCACCACAAGGAGTACATCACCGTGAATGACGTCATCATCATCGGCGGCAGCTTTGCCGGCCTCGCCGCCGCCCTGCAACTCGGTCGTGCCCGCCGAAAGGTCACAGTTCTGGATACTGGCCTACCGCGTAATCGATTCGCTGACCACTCGCATGGCCTGCTCGGCCACGATCACAAGCCACCGCTGGACATCCTGGCCGAGGCTCGGCAGCAACTGGCGCGGTATCCCACGGTCCGTCTGGTCAATGCCCGCGCCGAGAGTGTGTCTGGAGCCATTGACGATTTCTCCGTCCTCACTGGCGATGGCGTATCCCTCAAGGCACGGCGCCTCATCCTGAGCTATGGCGTCACCGACCAGATGCCTGAAGTTCCCGGCTTTGCCGAAGGCTGGGGCACTTCAATCGTGCCTTGTCCTTATTGCGACGGCTTTGAAGTCGCCGGTCGGCATTGGGGCCTAATCTGGTCTGGTCCTCCTTCGCACAACTACGTCAGGCTATACCACGATTGGACTGACACGCTGACGGTCTTCGCCCATGGTCACGACATTCCACCCGATATCCGTGCCGATCTGGCGCGCCGCAGCATCCCTGTCATCGATGGCCGAGTCACCGAAATCGATCATGACGAGAGCCATAACGCCACTATCAAGCTCGACGCCGGACCCCCAGTCGCGGTCGATATCCTGTTTGCGCATCCACGCAACAAGCCGTCCGCACGTCTGCATGAATTGCTGGGCCTCGCCATGGTCGATACCCCCCTGGGCACCGCCCTCAAAGTCGATGAGCGCCGGGAAACCAGCATGCCTGGCGTCTACGCCGCTGGCGACCTTGCCAACCCGCTCATGCACTCGGTCACCTTGGCCTCATCGCAAGGTGCGATGGCAGGAATCTTTGCCCAGCAGTCGATGCTGGTTTGAGAAGACGCATATGGGGTTCGAACACTTGACCTGTTTTGGCCGTTTGCGGCCGGGCCCTCTGAGAAGAGCTGCCTCCATCAGCGACATCAACACGCAGTCAGCCATTTCTTACCGCTCAGTCCTGCCAACAGATCTTCCTACGGCTGCGCAAGGCCCCGGCAGCCCGTTCGACCCCATCGCCCAACCACCAAACCCAGCAGAGCTTTATTTCGATTGCGCCCTACTGCCGCGAGCCAGCTTGCTCCACGCTAGGACCACCTCGGCAAGGTCATCGTCCTGGCAGTAAAGGGTGAGAAGAAGGCACGCCGAGAACTTGCTCAATCCGATGCGACGCCTCCACGGTCGGCCGTGTAGTCCGTTCCATATTTGCTCCTCCGAATGGCCGCAGTCTTTGCATCCAGGCTGGAGACAACCATCACCGCTTGCCTTCCGTTCTACGAATTCCGTAGAGACGCCCCTCGCCGATTCAACGAGCATCGCAGGATGCCTCATCATCCCGATCCTTCAACGGCTGCTTCTGGCGCGCCTCGGCTCGACGACCTCGCCATCGACGCCGTCCTGCACATGGGCGCCGCGCTGGATGTGCTGGACCTGCACGCTCGCCAAAAGGTCACGGCCATCAATTGCGTGTGCCGGGATCTGCTGCGCATCTACTACGTGAAGGCCGATCAGGCGCAGTCGCTGGAGCCGCAGGACAAGGAGTTGGTGGGCCTGCTGCACGACACGGCGGTGAACCTGGGCTATGCCATCGAGGTGGTGGACCATCTGAATGGGGATGAGGCCGACGACCCCATCCTCTATGCCGTGAGCTATCTGCTCAAGGCGGCCAAGCGGTTTGCGGATGAGGGCTTGTCTACTGCGGTGTCGTGATGGGTGAGTGCGCGAACATGTTGCCTGCGCTTCACATGCAGGGAATCTGCGTGCGTTGGGAGGCTGCAGTTCGCCGGAGCCATGAATTCGTGCACTGTGGCGACGGAGTTTTGAACAGAGCCATGCTCGTCGCTGCAGGCTCGTACTGATTGGGCTTTTTTTGGCGACGCTAGAGGCTTGGCGTTGGCAACCGTTCCCTATGCAGCTACGCCTTATGTCGGCGCAGAACGGCGAAGCTGCGATGCCGAATCCGTTGGGAAATGTGCTTGTTTTCAGATACCCGGGCCAGCGCTTGAAGCACATCAGCGTTCACTGGTGCACCTTGCTCCAGCCATTCGATGGCCAGGCCCGGCCAGTAGTCGGAGGCTTCGTAGCCCAGGCCGGCCAGGACGATTTCAACGGGCGATGCACTGCCTGAATAGGCTTGCAGCGGGTGCTCCAGATGCAAAAGCAGGATGCGCGTGTCCATTGGGTTGAATTTCAAAGTTTTGCTGCGGGGCTGCATTCATTGAATCCAGTTGCCACGCCTGGCATGAGTGCGCGTCCATCCGTCATCGATCTTGCCGCCGTTGATCTCGCAGGAAGCTGGCGTCTGCGTCGTGCCCTGCACTCTGGCTCCCGTGTGGTTTGTCATGGAAACGGGGGCGGCAATCACGAGGGTCACCACCCGGCGATCCTTGGTGGCGCTCAGGTACGTGGCGCCCGGGGGCAGGCCGGCCTTTTTCTGGTACCAGTCAAGACACATGCGCGCTTCTTCCTCCAGCATGGAGGAGGGCGATACAGCCTGTGGTGCGGGGGCTGACGCGGGCTTGGTGGCGGGCTCGGTCGGCATCGCATCCCGCAAAGGCCTGGAGGATGCAGGGGGCGGGTCCAGTTGCATGGGCTTGGCGGTGGTGCCTTGCGGGCAAGGGGCATCCTGGTACCAGGTTTTTCCATCGCTAAGGCATTTCATGACGGCTTGGGCATCGGGGGCCAGGCCGGCTGCTGCCCCCATCCACAGCAGGCTTTTCAGCAGGGCGGTCTTGTTTCGGGTTGGCTTGAGGGCAGTGCGGATTGCAGGATTGCCGCCGCCAATGGATGCATGGGCCATTGAGTCTCCAATGAAGTGAACTGGCTGCTGCGAGCCTTTGCCCTCGGTATTGCCGATGCGCTGCGGGGCTGGAAATGACGGGTTTCCTGACTCTTTTTCGGCCCCGTGCAGCGGTTATACGTCAGCCACTTCAACCCACCAATTCACCTGCCGAGCCAGACTTCCTTGAGCAGGCCTTGTCGGTGACGTTTGCCATGGGCCGCTTGCATTTGAAATAAGTGGTTGCTAAAGTGTCGCCATGCCCGAGAACGACATTTTCAAGGCCCTGGCCGACCCTACGCGCCGCTCCATCTTCGAGAAGCTGGCCGCTGGCAGCATGCATGCCAGCGCGCTGCGCGAGGGAATGGAGATCAGCCAGTCGGCCATGTCCCAGCATCTGGCCGTGCTGCGCAATGCGGGGCTGGTGAGCGAGCAGCGCCAGGGGCGCTTCATGCATTACGAGGTTGATCCCGAAGGGCTGGCGCAGATTGCGGGCTGGCTGGCGAAGTACCGCGCCTACTGGCCGCAGCGCGTGGATGCACTCAAGGGCCTGCTCAAGGACATGGACCAATGAACAAGATGAGCAATATGGACACCGACGATGCGGACCGCGAGCTGGTGCAGGAGTACGCGCTGGACGCCCCGCCCGAGAAGGTCTGGCGCGCGCTGAGCATTCCCGAGCTGCGCGCGCAGTGGCTGCCGGGCACCGAGCATGCCGAGCCGCTGCTGCAGGTGCCGCAGCAGGAACTGCGCCTGCGGCTGCGCGAGGCGGAGCCGCCCTTTCTGGAAAGCACGGTGGACCTGCAGATCAGCCCCGGCGCCGATGGCGGCACGCTGCTGCGCATCGTCCATGTGCTGACCGACGCGCGGGTGCAGCCCGCCAGGGAAGCGGCCAATGACGGCGGCTTCCTGATGTACGCGACCTGATACACGCGACCTGAGGGCCCCGGCAACGGGGCATGCGGCGCAGGGCCGCAGCCCTTTCTTTTTTCACCACCACACACAGGAGTTCGCCCATGCGCGAATCGATGATGCTCGTCCCCATGGTTGTCGAACAGTCGGCGCGCGGAGAGCGGTCCTTCGACATCTACTCGCGCCTGCTGCGCGACCGCGTGATATTTCTCAACGGCGAGGTCAACGATGCGGTCTCTGCCCTGGTCTGCGCGCAACTGCTGTTCCTGGAGGCGGAGAACCCGGACAAGCCCATTCACCTCTACATCAACTCGCCGGGCGGGGTGATCACCAGCGGGCTGGCCATGTACGACACCATGCAGTTCATCCAATCCCCCGTGCACACGCTGTGCATGGGCACGGCACGCTCCATGGGCTCCTTCCTGCTCATGGCCGGCGAGCCCGGCCACCGCATGGCCCTGCCCAATGCCAGCCTGCACGTGCACCAGCCGCTGGGCGGCGTGCAGGGCCAGGCCTCCGACATCCGCATCCATGCCGAGGAAATGCTGCGCACCAAGGACCGCGTGACACGCCTGTACGCACAGCACTGCGGCCGCAGCTACGAAGAGGTGGAACGCGACCTGGACCGCGACCGCTTCATGACCGCAGAAGAGGCTCGCGAATGGGGCCTGATAGACAAGGTTCTGGACCGGCGCACAGTAACCCCCTGAGCCGCAGCGCCAGCAGCGCGCAGCGCACCGCGCGCGCCCCTTCTCCCCACCCCCGTATGTCCGCGCCTGCGGCGTGGCGGTTGCGGGGTTGCAGTCCTGCCGAAGGACAGGACTGCTTCGTCATCTGACTCGCCGCAGTTGTTTGAGCGGCGCGCGAAGCGCAAAGCGAGTTCTGCGGCAAACCCCGCAACCGCCACGACGCAGGTTGCCCGCAGCGAAGCGGAGGGTCGCGGACATTCGGGTCGCCTTCTTTGATCTGACCTTTCTTGGCGAATCAAGAAAGGGCAGTCGGCCGCCGGGCCGAGACCCGGCCTCGAAAAACAACCCCCCGGCAGGGGCAGGAAACAGCCCCCTGGCCCACGCCAGAAGACTAGCTGCGCCCCCTCATCACCCCCGCCAACAACGGCATCCCCGTCCTCCGAGTGAACTCCTCATAACTGATCGGCGCACTCATCCGCGTATCCGGGCTGTTGGCCTGCCAGTGCGCCCAGGCACGCCCCGTGCTGGCGTCATAGACCAGCTTGAAGATATGGCTGGGCACATGGACCTTGCCCGGCCCGATGGTGAGCGGCTGGCCGTCGAACACCGGCCCGGTGAACACATAGACATCGCCCTGGGCGCGCTGGGCGTAGCGGCGCGTGTCCTGCTCCACCTTGCTCCAGACGCCGCCGTTGTGGGTCTGGTCCTGCGGAACCATGTTGGCCAGGCTGAAGCTCTGGGCCATGGCTTCGGGCGAGTACATGTCGCCGGCCGGCGCCATGTGGCCGCGCGAGTAGCCGGAGCGGCGGTAGTCGTCCAGTTCGGCGCGCTCGGCGCGGGGCAGGCGGGCATCGGCATAGAACTTGTCGCTGCGCTTGAGGCCCTGGCCCTGGTCCAGCAGTTTGCGGTTCAGGCGCTCCACCACGAAGACGGGCGTCTTGGTCTGGCCGCTGTGCAGCACGGCGAAGGCGCTGAAGCACAGCTCGCGCTGCTGGGGCTGGATCTGCAGGGCAGGGGGCTCGCCACCGGGGAAGAAATCGCGGCAGTGCGAAAAGCCCGTGGCCATGCTGCCGGCAGGCGGGCTGCCGCCACCGGAGGCCGTGCCCGAACCTGTCTCCGGCTGCTTGCGCAGGTGCTCCAGCCCCGGGATGGGCAGGGTGGACAGGAAGGGCGGCTCGGGAAGCTTGGGGTGCCAGTTCGGGTCCAGGCTGCAACTGGCGATCTGGAAGGTGCCCGCTGCCGCCACAAGGGCGGCGAGCATGGAGCGCCACAGTCCGCTGCGGCTGGAGGCTTTCTTCTTGGAGGCGGGGGAGGAACTGCGCTTGCGCGCGGAAGGCTTCTTGTTCTTGACAGTCATTCGGGGGCGGCAGGCGCTGGCCGCTGGGAGGCAAGTCCGCGATGGCGCGGGTTCTGATTCGGGTCCTAGGAATTCTCCTATGTTTCCAGGCCCCCAAATGTTTCCAGATGCCCTGAAAGCGGGCCGCGCATGGCCTGATGTCAGGTCTTGGGCTGGAGACGGGCTGCCCGGTGTTCGGCAGGCGCGCCGAACCAGCACAGCGCCAGGGCCAGCACCGCGATGCCGCCCAGCGAAAGAAAGGCCGCATCAAAGCCGAAGCGCTGTGCAATCCAGCCCGCCAGTGCCGGGCTGGCGGCCGCGCCCAGGCCCTGCAGCGTCATCACGGCGCCCAGGCCTGCGTTGACGTGGCCGGTGCCGCGCAGCGTCTGCGCGACCAGGCCTGGCAGGGCAACGCCCAGCAGCCCCGCGCCCACGCCGTCGAGCACCTGCACGGGAATCAGCGCCCAGTCCGAATCCCAGGTGGCGGCAACCAGGCCGCGCAGCGGCAGCGACAGCAGGGCCGCCTTGACCAGCAGCCAGTAGCCGCTGCGCTGGGCGTGGCGCCCGGCGAGCAAGGCCATGGGGATCATGACCAGTTGCGCCACGATGATGGTCAGCGCCGTGAAGCCGCTGGGATTGGCATGGCCGCGCGCCACGGCAGCCTGGCCCAGCAGCGGCAGCATGGCGGCATTGCCCAGGTGGAACAGCAGCATGGCCACGGCCAGCACCCGCAGCGCCGGCGTGCCCGTGAGCACGTGCATCAGGCTGGGTGCGCAAGGCCCGGCCTGCTCTGGGGGCGGCGTGCCTTGCGGGGTTTCATCCAGCCGCATCAGCGCCAGGCAGGCCAGCGATGCGCAGCCCATCAGGGCCATGAGCACGAAGACGGAAGGCAGTCCCCAGCGCAGGCCCATGGCCCCCGCCAGTGCGGCCGTGGCCACGTTGCCGGCGTGGTTCCAGGCTTCGTTGATGCCCAGTTGCCGGGGCAGGTCCGCATGGCCGGTGATCTGCAGCGTGATGCCCAGCAGGCAGGGGGCGATCAAGGCCGCGACCACGCCGGTGATGACCTGCGATGCCGCCGTCACGGCCAGCGACGGTGCGATCCAGATGGCCAGGTTGCCCGCCAGCAGCAGGGCGATGGCCGCTGCCAGCAGCCTGCGCTTGCGGCGCGAGGCATCAACGAGCGCGCCCAGCGGCGTGGTGGCCAGCATGCCCGTGATGCCGCCCAGGGCCATGACGTAGCCGATGTCGTCCAGCCGCCAGCCCTGGGCGAGCAGGAAGACGCCCAGGAAGGGGCCCAGGCCGTCGCGCACATCGGCCAGGAAGAAGTGGAGCCCCGGCAGCCAGCGCCGCGCATGGTGGTGTGTGCGGTGCATGGCGGCTTCCTTCAGCGCAAGGGGCCCTTGAACACGAAGAAGGCGCCCAGGCAGATGAAGCCGAAGCCCACCAGGTGGTTGAGGGTGAGCTTCTCGCCCAGGTAGAGCACGGAGAAGACGGCGAACACCACCAGCGTGATCACCTCCTGGATGGTCTTGAGCTCGGCCGCGCTGTAGACCTCATGGCCGAGCCGGTTGGCAGGCACGGCGAAGCAGTACTCGGCCAGCGCGATCAGCCAGCTCACCAGGATGACGAGGTACAGCGGCCGGTTCTCGAACTTCAGGTGCCCGTACCAGGCGAAGGTCATGAAGACGTTGGAGATCAGCAGCAGCAGGACGGGGGCGATCTTGGGGGACATGGCGGGCTCGGTGAAAGCGGGAGAGCAGGGCAGCAGGGAAGCAGGAAACCAGGAATGGGCAGGAACCCGCCCGGCCCCGGTGGCCGGGCGGTGGCGTCAGCGCGCGCGGTCGTACAGCGGCTGCAGGTCCGACAGGCTCGCACCCATGCTGATGGCCTCCAGCGAGGTGCCGTGCGCGTTGCGCGTGCCCAGGCCCGAGGCGGCAAGAAGCTGGCCCTGCTGCAACGGCTGCTGCAGCGCATGGGGGGCAAAGCGCACGATGGCGCCGTCGGACAGGATGACGCCGTTGGCATCGCCGCGCGGGCCGGTGAGAACGGCCTCGATGCGGCCCTGGGCCTGCTGCGTCTGCAGTCCGGCCATGCGCAGGTGCGGGGGCATGGGGCGGGCGCGGCCGGGCTCCGGTGGCTGGTCATACACGGTCTGGCCGGTGGCGGTGTTCACGATGGCGTCGGCCTTGACCGCACCACCGGCTTCGCTGCGGCCGATGATGCGCACCGTGTCGCCCACCTTCACGGCGGTCGTCAGCGCATCGGCCATGTGGGGCGGGAACCGGACCACCGTGCCGTCGGTCAGGCGCAGGCCGTCCACTTCCCCGTAAGGGTTGGTGAGCAGCCGGGCGACTGGGCTCTCGAGCACGGCCTGCGCGTGCGGCATGGCCGCGTGGGGCGCGCCAGGGCCGTGGGCAGGCAGGGGCGGGGCGGCATGCGCGTTCAGTGCGCTGGCACCCAGCCACAGGGCGGCGGAAGAAAGGGTGAGACGGGTCATGATGGCTCCTGGGTTGGCGATGGACATGCACAGTCCAATGCAAGCGCCATGCCATCCGGAAACCTCATGAAATCAAGGGCTTGCGGTCGCTGATGCGGGCCATGTGTCCGAGATGGCGACAGGGGGTGTCACCCATCCGGACACCGCAGGCGGCGCCTGTGCCCGCTGCTGCCTCAACCCAGGCCGAACTCCGCGAGCTTGCGGTACAGCTGCTGGCGCGACAGGCCCAGGCGGCGTGCGGCCTCGGCACGGTTGCCCATGGTTGCGGCCAGGGCGCGCGTGACCATTTCACGTTCCAGCTGGGCGACGGCGGGGGCCAGCGGCCCGTTCCAGTCGATGGCGGGGCCGTTCGCCGCCGCAGGCTGCAGGCCGATGTGCTCGGGCCCGATGACCGGCCCGGGGCACAGCAGGGCCGCGCGCTCCATGGCGTTGCGCAGCTCGCGCACGTTGCCGGGCCAGTCGTGGGCCAGCAGCAGGCGCGCGGCGTCGGCCCCCAGGCGCTTGGGCGAGGCGCCGCCGCCTTGGCGCAGAAAATGCTCGGCCAGCAGCAGCACGTCGCCCAGGCGCTCGCGCAGCGGCGGCAGGTGCACGGGCACGACCTGGAGCCGGTACCAGAGATCCTCGCGAAAGCGCCCCTGCCTGACGGCGTCCGGCAGGTCGCGGTGCGTGGCCGCGATGATGCGCACGTTGACGGGCAGCGCCCGGCTGGCGCCCACGGGCGTGATCTCGCGCTCCTGCAGCGCCCGGAGGATCTTGGCCTGCGTGGGCAGCGGCATGTCGCCCACTTCATCGAGGAACAGCGTGCCGCCCTGCGCCTCGCGAAAGCGCCCGGCGCGGTCGCTGGCGGCGCCCGTGAAGGCGCCCTTCACATGGCCGAAGAGTTCGCTTTCCATCAGGTCTGCCGGAATGGCGGCGCAGTTGACGGCCACGAAGGGGCGTTCCGCCCGGACGCTGTTGCGGTGCAGGGCGCGTGCCACCAGTTCCTTGCCCGTGCCGGTCTCGCCCAGCACCAGCACGGTGGCGTCGCTGTCCGCCGCCAGGCCGATGCGCTTGAAGACCTGCCGCATGGCCTCGCTGCCGCTGACCAGTTCACCATCGTCATGCATCTGCGGCTGGCCGGCTTGGCCGTCCCCGGAGTCCTGGGCCGGCCCTGCGCCTTGCAGCGCGCGGTCCAGGGCCTCAACCAGGGCGGTGCGGGCGATGGGTTTGGTCAGGTGGTCGAAGGCGCCCAGGCGCATGGCCTCGATGGTGTTGCCGCCGCTGGCGTAGGCCGTGAGCATGATGCAGGGCGCCCGCGAGAGGCCGCGGGCCTTGCGCAGGAAGGCCAGGCCGTCCTCGCCCGGCATGCGCAGGTCCACGATGGCCGCATCCACGGACCCGGCCTGCAGGATCTGCAGCCCCGCCGCCACGGTCGGGGCCTGGCTGACCCCATGGCCCAGGTCTCCGAGCATCTCGGCCAGGCTTTCACGGAAGGCCGTGTCGTCGTCCACGATCAGGATGCGGGCCATGGAAATTCCATTTCTATGCGGGTGCCTTGTGCAGTCTTGCCTTGTGCAGTCTTGGCCAGGGCGATCCGGCCGCCGTGGGCCTGGACGATTTCGCGCACCAGCGCCAATCCCAGCCCGGTGCCGCCGGGGCGTGCGGTGGTGAAGGGCTCGAACAGCGTGTCGCGCAGTTCGGCCGCGATGCCGGTGCCGTCATCGGCAATCCACAGCCGCAGGCAGCCTTTGGCGTCCCGGTCCGCGCCCAGTTCCACCCGGCCGCCGTCCGCCGTGTGCGCCAGGGCGTTGAGCAGCAGATTGTCCAGCGCGCGGGCCATCTGTGCGGGGTCCAGCAGCGGGCGGCGCCCTTCCCGCAGGTCCCGGGCAAGGCCGGCGGACACCGCCGTTGCCAGCTGCACGCCGCTGGCCTGGGCCATTTCTGCATGGGCCTGGAGCCTTTCGTCCAGCAGCTGCTGCAGGTCCACGGGCTCCGGGTGCACGCGGAAGGGCTGGGTCAAGGCCAGCAGGCTCGATACCAGGTCTTCCAGGCGCGCGGTCTGTGCCAGCACGGCCTCCAGGGCGCCCTGGCTGCGGGCCTGCCGCAGTGGCTCGGGCGCGGCCAGGGCGTTCTCGGCCTTCATGCGCATGGTGCCCAGCGGGTTGCGGATCTCGTGCGCCAGGCCGGCCGACAGCCGGCCCAGGGTGGCCAGCCGTTCGGCGCCGAGCAGTTGCTGCTCCATCTGTGCCGACTGCCGCTGCCAGCGCCGCAGCATTCTGCCCAGCCACAGGCCCGAGACCAGGACCATGCCCAGCAGCAGGCTGACGGCAAGGATGAGGGGGTTGACCACGTCGGCGCTGATCAGGGGGACGCGCATCAGCGTCCAGGCCACCAGGGCGGGCGCATCGGCCTGGGCCGGGCAGGCGGCAAAGACCACCGCCTCGCGCAGGCCGGGGCGCAGGTCGGTCACCAGCCCGGCGCTGTCCCTTGCGCGCTGGGCGGTGGAGGCGATGCGCTCCATCTCCGCACTGGGCGCATCGCGCTTGATGCCCGAGCCGTCATAGGTGGGAAACGCATAGGCCACCACGCCGGGGCCCTCGCGCCAGAAGCCGCCCTCCATGCCGGGGCGGTCGCGCAGCGCCAGGTCCAGCACGGCCTGCGCGGCGGACCGGGCCTGGGCAGATGGCGTGTCTGCCGTCAGCCCCGCCAGCCCCATGCGCGCGGCCCCGGCCTGCAGCGCGCTGCAGCTGACGCCTGCGGCGTCGCGGGCGCGGGCAATCTGCGGTTCGGTGCCCTGCCGGGTCAACAGCAACAGCAGCCACGCCAGCACCAGGGCGACGGCCGAGATGGTGAGCCAGAGGATCACCAGATCCCGTTGGATGGACTTTTGCGGGGACAGGGCCGGCTCCTGAAGTGATGCGCTGGAACATACACCGAAAGGGGGGCCGCGCCTGGCAGCCAGGGCAGCGTCGTCCTGCGCGGCCGCCGTGAAAGTAACGCCGTGGCGTGCCGGCGTTACGTGACATCGCCCGTAACGCTGCGGGGTGACACGGTGGTGGCTGTGCTTGGGTGCCCAAATAAATCAATAGGTTACAGATGGCTTTGCGTTGGATGAAGACGTCCAGGCCCATGGCACGCTTGTTGCAACAGGATGCAAAAAGCTTGTCGCAGTGTCTGGAAAACCGTGTGCTGCGCCGGCCGCCCCATTGATCGCTGTCTTTCGGAGGAGAAACCATGGCCGCTGTCTCGTTGTCGTTTGCAGGCATGCCCCTGCCGCGACTGCGCGCCTACCCGGAAAGGGCGCGCAGCAAGCCGTTGAACGTACCCGCGTCGTTTGCGTCTGCCGCCGTGCCGCGCACCGCTGCGCGCGAGGCGGGCGACGGAAGCCCCCATGCGCAGGTGGCGCAGGCGGCGCAGGCGGCGCCGGTGGCGCTGCTCACGCGGGTGAGCGAGGGCGTGCGCATCGTGCGGCGCAGCGATGTGATCGTGGCGCAGGCCGGCGCCTTGCTGCAGCAGGGCGACCGGGTCATCGTGCCGCAGCAGGGCAGCGCGCAGGCGGTGTTCCAGGAGCAGGACGGGCAGGCGCTGCTGGGCAGCTTTGCCGGCGGAACGGATGCCACGCTGGCGTATTTCAGCCGCAAGGCGGATGCCTGCTCGGTGGTCTTTGACCTGGTGGCCGGCCATGTGGACCTGGCGCTGTCGGCCGTGGATGCCGGCATGCTCGGCGGCGGGCCGGCCGGCCGGGGGCGCAGGGCGATCGGATTTCACTGCTATTCACAACCCATTGCAGGCCGTTGAACGAAGGCGCTCACCATGCACGACATCATCGAACCCTCGCACAGCGACATGCCCCTGGATCTGGCCATCTGGCTGCCGCCCCTGCAGGCCTGGCGCAGCGTCTATGGCAACGGTTTCTGCGACGAGGCCATGCAGGCCTGCATGGACCGGCTCAAGGGCCTGGGCATCGATGCCCAATCGCTGGAGCGCGCGGGCGATACGCTGCTGGTTCGCGGGTTCGACCCCCGCACGCTGGCCGACACGGTGCTGCCCGGCCATCATGCCCGGCATGGCTGGATGCATGCGCTGGAGTCCGCCCTGGTGAGCGAGCCCGTGGTGCACGGCTCGCGCCAGGCCTATCTGCGGGCCGAGGTGCAGGCGCTGGGCTGCGTCTCCTTCGCGGGGCTGCACGAGATACGCGGCAAGGGCCACGCCACGGCGGGCGGCCAGGACATGGCGGTGCGCAGAATGCCCGCCAGGCTCATCAAGGGCTACCAGGCCGACATGCAGCTGGCGGGCCGCCTGCTGGACGATCTGCGGCTGGGCCATTTGGCGCTGGCATTCCAGCCCGTGACGCTGCTGGAGCCCGGGGGCATGGCAGGGGGAGGCAGTGGGACCGGCACGGGCCGCACGCTTTACCACGAGTGCCTGCTGCGCCGCAGCGTGTTCTCTGCCTACGACAACTATGCCGTGCCCCATGCCATCGAGGCGCTGGAGCGGCTGGGCCTGGCCGCGCGGCTGGACCGCAGCGTGCTGTGGTCGGTGATAGGGGCGCTGGAGATGAAGACCGGCCACAGCCTGGGCTGCAATCTGTCGGCCGCCTCGTTCTGCGACGAGGCCTGGTGGGAAGGCGTGTTCGACTATCTGGAGGAGCGGCCCGAGATCGCCCAGCGCCTGGTGCTGGAGATCACCGAGACCGGTGTCTTCCCCTGCGAGAAGGCCGCGCTGGGCCTGGTGCGGCACCTGCAGATCCTGGGCGTGCGCGTGGCGCTGGACGATATCGTTCCCCGGCGCGGTGGCCTGGACATCCTGGGCAAGCTGCGCGCCAACATCGTCAAGATCGACAAGTCCGTGCTGGACCAGAGCCTGCAGGCCCGGCCTTCGGCCCGGATGCTGCAGGGCCTGATCAGCCTGTGCGCCGACCGCGGCGCCTGCGTGATCGTGGAAGGCGTGGAGTCCGCCCAGGGCATGGAGGCCGTGGCGCTCGCGGGGGCGCATGGCGTGCAGGGGTTTTTCATAGCCCGGCCATCGCTGCATGGGCTGCTCGACCAGGTGGTGTGCGTGGCCGATGTGCTGGAGGTGCTGCAGGCGTCCGAGGCGCAGGAGGGCGACGCGCTGGACATGGCACTGAGCATGGCCCTGAGCTGGAGTGGCATGGACCGCGTGACGGCTCTTTCGGCTGCCGACGGCGGGACTGGCGGGGCCGTCGGCACTGTCGGGGCTGTCGGGGCTGTCGGGGCCCCTGCATCGGCGCTGTCCGCCGCCTAGGCGCGCAAGGGCCCGCACCTGAACGCAGGCCGAGCCCGGCCCGCGCTGCACCTTACTCCAGCATCAGCGGGCTCGCCCTGCGCCGCGCCATGGCCAGGCGGAACAGGTCCATGAAGCGCGGTGCCACGTTGGAGATGTGAAAGCGCTTGCCCGTCTCGCGCGCGGCCCGGCCGTAGCGCTGGCGCCGGGCCGGGTCGTCGCGCAGCTGGCGGATGGCGCCGATCCAGGCGTCGTCGCTGTCGGGCAGCAGCAGGCCGTTGACGTCGTTTTGCACCAGCTCCGGCACAAAGCCCCAGTTCGATCCGATCACGCAGCCGCCGCGCGCCAGGATCTCCATCAATCCCCAGTTGGCCACGCCGTAGCGCAGCGGGTAGAGGAACAGGTCCACCGAGGCCAGGGTGCGCGCGAACTCGTCGTACGGCAGCTTGCCCGGGAACTCCACCACCTGTGCGGCCGGGTGGATCTGCAGCAGATGGTCGCGGAAACTGGCCACCTTGCCCTGGTAGCGGCGCTCCACCCATTGCTGTTCGTAACCATAGGTCACGGCCGTGGGGTCGCCCAGGGCGATGAAGCGCATCTGCTGGCCATCGCCCTCGCGCACCAGGCGGTCGACCAGGCGCATGAAGGTCTCGAAGCCCTTGGAGCTGGACAGGTCGCGCGATGAGAAGGCCACGGTGAAGCGCGCGTCCTGGCGCGGCACCGGCTCGGCCTGCTCGTCAGGGGCCTGGATGTCGAAGCCCTCGAACTGCACGGCCACGCGCTCCTGCAGCAGCGGCGGGAACAGCGAGCGCGCATGGGCGCTGGGCGCGATGGTCAGGTCGCTGCACAGCACCTGGTGGTAGTGCAGCATTTCCATGTTGCGGTCGGCCAGGCGCTGGGACAGGTCGGGCGGGTAGTCGGGCTCGTTGCCGTGCACGCGGTAGCTGGGGAATTCGATGTAGCTGACGATGGCGGCATCGATCTCGCCGTACAGCAGGTTGGGCGCGGCCCACAGCGAGTGGGCGACCACCACGTCGATGCGCTTGCCCTTTTCCTTCTCGAAGGCCTGCAGGCCCTGCAGCAGGCCGCGGCCTATGCGCGCCGAGCGCTCCACCTTGCTGGAGTAGTAGTAGCTTTGCGGGCCGACGATGTCGCCATCGGGCCGGAACGACAGCAGGTGGTCGCACTGGCTGGCGTAGTTCTCGGCATGGCCGGGCATGGTCATGAACCAGCTGTCGGCCGCGCCGCTGGCGCGAAGGTGGCTGCACAGCAGGCTGTACTGGCTGGGGTAGACGGCGCTGACGAAGATGATGACCGGCTTGTCCTGCATGTTCGTGGAGGTCTCCATGGCGTGGGGGGATGGGATGTGTCGGAGGGCGTGCTCAGCCCGGCACGGGCACTTCGGGCTCGCCGTCGCTGATCTGGTACTTGCGCATCTTTTCCCAGAGCACCTTGCGGCTGATGCCCAGGTGCTGGGCCGTGTTCTGGCGCTTCCAGTCATTGGTGTTGAGCGCCGCGATGATGCGGTTGCGCTCGTCCATGTCCCAGTTGCTGCGGTCGGCCAGCAGGGGCTCGGCGGCGCCGGCGTCCGGCGGGAAGGTGGTGGCCGACAGGGCCTGGGCGTGCTGCAGGATGCGCTGCGTGGCACCGTCGGCGTTCCAGTCGCGCGTCTGGCGGGCGGCCACGCCGATGCGCTCGGCCAGGTTGCGCAGCTCGCGCACATTGCCGGGGAAGTACATCTGGGCCACGGCGTCGAGGATGAAGAAGGGCGGCTCGCCCAGCTCCTTCATCGTGGCCTCGCCCACCACCTTGTGCAGGATGGCGTGGAAGATGGCCAGCTTGTCGGCCTCGCCGCGCTCCTCCAGGCTGGGGATCTGCAGCTCGATCACGGCCAGGCGGAAGAACAGGTCGGCCCGGAAGCGTCCCTCGCGCACCAGCCCGCGCAGCGGCTTGTTGGTGGCCGCCACCAGCCGGAAATCCAGCCGCACGGCGGCGGCCGACCCCAGCCGCGTGATGGCGCGCTCTTCCAGCACGCGCAGCAGCTTGACCTGCTGGTACAGCGGCAGGTCCGCGATCTCGTCCAGGAACAGCGTGCCGCCGTTGGCCTGCTCCAGATAGCCCTTGTGGGCATTGACCGCGCCCGTGAACGAGCCCTTGGCGTGGCCGAAGAACAGGGACTCGAACAGCCCGTCCGGGATGGCGCCGCAGTTGACCACCACGAAGGGGCCCTGGCCGTAGCGGTTGTTGCGCTCGTGCAGCCGCTCGGCAATGCGCTCCTTGCCCACGCCGGTCTCGCCGATGATGAGCACGCTGTGCTCGCAGTCGGCAAAGGTGTCCACGTCGCGCAGCAGGCGCTGCATGCAGTCGGCCACGGCGATGATGTCCTCCGAGCGCTGCACCTGGCGCTGGTTGCTCTGCATGCGCCGCAGTATGCGCACCAGCATGGCCCGCAGCTCGGCCCCCGTGAAGTCGAAGGGCAGCACATGCGAGTACTCCATGGCATAGGTGCCGGCGTTGGCGTCGCGCTGCTTGGCGCTGACCCACAGCACGGGCATGCCGAAGGTGCCCTCCACGCCCTGGCGCGTGAAGCGCGCGCCCTCCAGCACCGAGACGCTGACCACGGCGATCGCATTGCCCAGCTCGCTGGTGTCGGCGGGCAGGGTCAGCCCGTCGGCGCGCACCACGTCCACGCCCAGGTTGAGCACGCAGCGCTCCACCCGCTCGGCGATGTCGGCCTGGCCTTCCCAGACATAGATGACGAGCTCGTCCAGATTCACGTTGCATTCCCTCGTTGTCGATTCATGGATTGGATGGCCTTGCCTGCCGTTCAGAAAACCAGTTGCGCCGTGTCGCAGCCGATGGACAGGGCCTTGATGTCGGTGCGGCCCACCTCCAGCCCCAGCGTGTCCTTGAACACGCTGGTCAGCAGCGTGCCCACGCCGTTGAGGATGGGCTTGAGCACGCCGGTGATCACCGGCTTGAGCAGGGTGCACAGGGCGCCGGTGCAGGTGAGGTTGTTGTCGCGGTTGAGCAGGGACTGGATCTCAGGGCTGTTGGCGTTGATCGCGTACAGGTACTGCGGGTGCGAGGTCAGCAGCTTGGTCACGTTGTGCTTGACGCAGCCGTTCCAGTTGAGCAGCGAGCTGAGCAGGCCCGCGCAGCTCTGGTAGCCGTTGTCGTAGGTGGAGATGCCCAGCACATCCAGCAGTCCGCCGGGCACGCTGGTGTAGGAGTTGAGGGCGGCCGAGAACGTGCCGCTGGGCCAGCTGGAGGAGGGACAGGCGAACAGGAAGCAGGATGTGGCGATGGCGTTGTTGAATGTGAAGTTGGAGGTGAGCAGCTTTGGCATGTAGTCCGGGTCGCCGGGCACACCGCGCCCGTTGAGCAGCAGGTTGGTCACGCTGGTCACGTTGTACAGGCCGTTGACCTTGGCGGCATCCAGGTAGGACTCCAGCAGCCGCGTGGTGATGTCGGTGGGCGTGGTGCCCGGCGGCTGCAGCAGGCCGCTGAGCAGGTTGAGCAGGCCCGTGACGATGTTGTCGACCGTGTCGCCCAGCGCCAGCTGGTTCACCTGCGTGGAGCGGTTGGTCTTGGACCAGTTGGGGTCGGCCGGATCTTCGTAGCCCGGCTCCATGCCCAGGCCCGTGGTGGAGTCGGTGTACTCCAGGGCCGGCACCCACAGCTTGCCGGTCAGCACGGGCAGGTGCAGCAGGGTGATGAGTTGCTCGTCCTGCAGGCCCTTCTCGCAGCTTTGCTTGTTGGCCGGGTCCATCTTGCCCACGCAGGCGTTGAGGATGGAGGACTTGACCGACAGGTCCATGGTCTGCGGGCTGGCGCTGCACTGCAGCGCCGTCAGCGTGCCCGTGGCGTTGGTGATGTCCACGGCAATGGGCAGCTTGACCTGGGTGCCCAGGATGTCCTTGACCAGCCATTTGAGCGCGCCGCCCAGCAACTGGTCCGTGTCCACGTTCAGGTTCAGCCGGATCTGAGCGCTGTAGCCCTGCGTGCCGACGGGGCCCACGGCAATGGTGGGCGGCTGCACGATGGTCAGCTGGGCCTTGATGAGGCCGGCCACATCGAGCTGGTTGGCCTGCAGCGCATGGCCGTTGGCACCGATGGCGATGGCGGTCTTGAGCACGTCGCCGATGCCCAGCTGCACGTCCATGGCCGCGTTCAGCGGATCGGTGCGGCCGGCGCCCAGGAAGGCGAACAGGCCCTTCTGGTCATCCAGGCTGCCCAGCGGGATCTTGATGGTGCTCAGCCCCGCGTTGATGATCTGGGTCTTGAGCGCGTTGAGCTGCACGGCCAGCGCGTTGTCGGTGATGGCGCTGATGGAGGCATCGATCACGTTCAGCAGGGTGACGCTGGCGATGTTGGCCAGGCCCTCGGGCGACAGCGCGCGCAGCTGCTCTATGCCCAGGTTCACGCCCAGGGCCTTGAGCAGGCCGGCCGGGCTGATCTTGGCGTCGGCCAGGCCCTTGGAGTCCAGCAGGGTCAGCATGCCCACGTCCAGCCCCACCAGGCCCAGCAGCCCGCCCAGCGGCGTGTCCTTGTTGAAGCGCAGCAGCTGCGAGCCCACCTGGAAGGACGCCACCGAGTCGTTGCGCATGGCAATGGCCTCGGCCACCACCAGGCGGCTCCAGGTGCCGGGAAAGATGGTGGGCGAGGTGCCGCCCACCGTGACGCGCGCCGCGTTGAGCGGGCCGGAGGCGGCGTCGAAGAAGCGGCCGCCGCTGGACTGCCTGGCCGGGTCCGCCGGGTTCCAGTTGCCGCAGCTGACCAGGGTCTGGGCGCTGCTGCGGGTCAGGGGAACCGGCCAGTTGGCCGTGATGCTGTCCTCGCCCGCCGTCACGCAGGCGGCGCGGTTGCTGCGCTCGGCATTGATGGTCTGGGCGGCCTGGGTGGCTGCCAGATCGGCAATGCGCTGCAGGTCGCGCTTGGCGTAGTACATGTAGCCCAGGTCCACGATGCCGAGCAGCAGGAACAGCACCGAGCCCAGCAGGGCGAACTGCACCAGCAGGCTGCCGCCTTGCCGGCGCCCTTGCCGGCGCGTTCTGGGGCGTCGTACGGATGCGGGGAGGTGGGTGAGCATGCTCTGGTCCTCCTGTCTTAGCTGCCGGGGGCGAGCCTGATCAGGCTGCGGGCCTCCAGGCGCGTGGGTTCGCCCAGGGTCTGGCTGCCCACCTGCAGGCCCTGGCCCAGCACGGGGGGAAGCATGTACACCACGCTCAGCGTGGCCTGGGAACTGGTCCAGTCGATCTGCACCTGGGTGGGCGCCGTGCCGGGCGGAATGCCGCTGGCCGTCAGGCTCTGGTTCACCACGTCGGTGGTGGCCTGCAGGATGTTGGCGCGCTCGGCCGGCTTGGCCGGATTGAAGCCAGCCATCCCGCCGAAGGCCAGATGCTGGACCATGCGCGCGCCGTCGCCCGTGGCGCGCGCCACCGACTGCTGGGCCTGCAGCACGCGCCAGTACACGAACATGCCCATCAGCAGCATCACCATCACCCCGGCGATCAACGCGAACTCCACCGCCGCCACGCCGCGCTGCCGCCTGTGCAGCCCTGCCGCGAAGGTATCGCCGGTGTCCTGCATGAACTCGGCCGATGCAGCAGGGCGTGCCCCACGCACGGCATGCCCCAACCCAGGGACACCGAGGAAGGGCCTAAGCCGGCCGCGCCGCCCCGCCCCGAGGGTGTCGCCGGTGGCCCGGATGCCCCCCTCCCGCGAAGCGAGAGAGGGGGAAGGCGCGAAGCGACTCAGGGGGAGCTTCATAGCCCCCCCCTGTCCACCATGATGCTGGCGCTGGCGGTCAGCGTCGTCGGCATGACCAGGCCGAAGCCCGGCAGGGCGGGTGCTATCGGGCTGGTTCCATAAGGGATGGTGAAGCCCACGCGCACCATGCAGCGTTCGGCCACCAGCACGCCGCAGGTCAGCGTGGCCGAGCACAGCTCGCTGTTTTGCAGCCTGCAGATGCGCACGTCGATGCTGCCTGCCGTGGGCCTCAGGTCGGCAGGCAGCCAGTCCAGCCGCTGCTGCACCAGGCTGCGGGCTGCGTCCAGGCGGGCGCTGCGGCTGGTCTGGTAGCGCAGCGTGGCCCGCGCGGCGTCCTCGGCGGCGGCCTGCATGGATTCGCGCACCAGGAACGCCAGCCCGTAGCTGATGCAGGCGTACAGCAGGGCGAAGAACACCGGGAAGATGATGGCCCACTCCAGCGCGTACACCCCCCGCTGCCGCAGGCTGGCAGGCCGGTGGGGGCGGTGAGCGCGGAGTGGGCGCCGGATCATGGTCGTTCCTCAAGCTGCTGGCCGGGGCGGGCTCAGTTCTTGCCGCCGGCTTCGACGCCGGTCTTGTACAGGGCGGGGATTTCCGTCTCGAAGCTCTTGAGGTAGCGCGCATAGCTGCGCCGCGCCTGCTCGCCGTCGATGGGGCGGGCACGCTGGCCCGGCTGGCTGTGCTGCATTCCCAGCAGCCGCAGGGTGCCGCCGCCGATGTCGATCTCGCGCCGGGGCACGTACATCACGGTTCCATCGGGGTTGGTGTAGAGCGTGTAGCCGGCCAGGATGGAGTCGGTGGAGGGCTCGGCGAACACATGGGGCCGTGCATCCACCTGCTCGGGCGGGCTCTGCACTTCGCCAAAGGCCTGGGCGTGCGCCGGGGCCGTATGGGTCAGGGCCAGTGTCAGGGCCAGGCCGGCAGCCGGCAGCCAGGGCGCCAGCGCTGCGGCGGCTGCGCGGCGGGGCAAATGCATGCGGTGTGTGTCTGGCATGTCGTGGTCCTCAAAGTGGCGAGGCCGGTGCTGCGCCAGCGGCGCCGGACGGCTCGGACAGAAGAATGCGCCGGGTGATGCCGGCCGGCAGGGCGCTCGCGTCGGTGGCGGGCCTGGGCACGGGCTCCACGCCCCGTGCCTGCCGGGTCCCGGGCGCGGGCGCTGCGGACAGTTGGCCGCCGCGCAGGCGCACCGCCTCGTTCACGCTGGCCAGCTGGGACTGCAGGGTCTGCAGCGAGGTCTGGTCGATCATGGGCAGGGCGCCCTTGGCCTGGGGCTGCGCCAGCTGGC
Source organism: Delftia sp. WSY_12 (assembly GCF_043104645.1). Taxonomy (NCBI): domain Bacteria; kingdom Pseudomonadati; phylum Pseudomonadota; class Betaproteobacteria; order Burkholderiales; family Comamonadaceae; genus Delftia; species Delftia sp. WSY_12. The sequence goes on along the minus strand of NZ_JBICKW010000005.1, from coordinate 18,889 downwards.
GCAGCAGCTGGGAGGCCTGGGCCTCGTTGCCGCTGGCCAGCCAGAACAGCGCCATGTTCAGCTGCACCCGCGCGTTGGCCGGGGCCAGCTGCGAGGCCTGCATGATGGGCATCTGCGCGGCGGCCAGCTGGCCGTCGAGCATGTGGGCGTAGGCCAGGTCGCTGAGCACGTTGGCGTCTATGGGATTGAGCTGGCGCGCCTTCTCCAGCTGTTCCACGGCCTGGCCATACTCGCCCTGGCTTGCGTGCAGCAGGCCCAGGCCGCGCCGCGCGCGTGCCGTGGTGGCGCCCTGCAGCAGCGCCTGGTAGGCCTGCCGGGCCTGCTCGGCCTGGCCGGTGTTGCGCAGCGCGTCGGCCCGCATCAGGCGCGATTCCGGTTGCGTGCCGTATTGCTGCTCGAAGGCCTCGGTATGCGCCAGCGATGCATACCACTGGCCGGCCTGCTGCATCTGCGTGATCAGGTCCAGATAGGTCTGGGCGTTGTCGACCTGGGTGGCCTGCTGGGCGTTTTGCAGCTGCTGCTGTGCCTGGGCTGCGGTCTCCTGCTGCGAAGAGGTGGCGCCGTAGCCTTGCGGCCCTTTGCCGGCGCAGCCGGCCAGGGCCAGGGCCATGGCCAGGGGGGCCAGGGCTGTCCGCGCTGTCAGTGCTGTCAGCGCTGGCGTCCGCCCGGCGGGGGTGCCTTTGTGGTGTCGCATGCCTAGCGTCCTCCCATGGTGGTCAATGCCCTGATCACGGCCAGGAAACCGGGGCCCGCCGTGATGACCAGCAGGGCGGGCAAAAGCGTGAGGACCATGACGCCCGTCATCTTGACGGTGATGGAACCTATCTTTTCCTTGAAGCTGGCCTGGCGCTTTTCGCGCAGCCGGATGCTGAATTCCTTGAGTGGCTCCTGCACGGCGCCGCCATGCTTGTCCACCTGCACCAGCAGGTTGACGATGGCGCTCATGTCGTCGTCCGCGCTCATGTTGACCATGCGCTGGAAGGACTGCTCGCGCGTGCGGCCGGTGTTGTAGAGCTGGTTGGCCAGGGCCAGCTCGCCGCTGATGACGCGCAGCACGCCCTTGAACTCCGAGGCCAGGATCTGCAGGCTCTGGTCCACGCTCAGGCCCACGCCCTGCAGCAGTCTCAGCAGGTCCACGAACAGCGGCAGTTCCTCGACCACCTGCTCGCGCCGGCCCTTGGCCCGCGAGCGCAGAAACCACTTGGGAAGCATGAGCCCCAGGCTCACTCCGACAAAGCCGTAGACCAGCGCAGCGTTCTCGCCGGGGCGCAGCACACCCAGCGCCAGCAGGGGCAGGACCACGCACAGCACCATGCGGCTGGCCACATAGGCCATGCTGCCGTTGCGCGTGCCCACGCCGGCCTGGTCCAGCAGCTTGCGGTCCTCATCGGCCAGCAGGGCCTTGGCCACGCCCCATTGCAGCCAGGCCGGTGGCGGCAGGTTGGCCGCCACCGCCTGCGGGGAATCGGACGAACGCACGTTGATGGACAGCGGGTTGAGCAGTTGCGCGTCGTTGGCCTGCATGGCGCTCTTCGTGGCCGCCTTCGTGGTCGATGCCGAGTCGCGCGCCTGCAGGATCCTGGCGACCTGGCTGGAGGCGCGTGCCGAGCGCCACAGCCTCCACACCAGGGTGGACGCCCACAGCACCAATCCCAGGGCGCCCAGGCCGATGCTGGCGATCCACAGTTGCTGCGTGTTCATGCGTGGCTCCTTGCGCAGACGGGGGGGCGGGCGTGTGCTTGTGCCTGTGCTGTCATGGGTTCACCTCAGCTTGGCCAGCCGGTACAGGAGAAAGGCGCCCAGGGCTTCCAGGGCGGCGGCGACCAGGACCATGGTCTGGCCGCTGTCGTCGTTCCACATGCGCATGAAATAGCCCCGGTTGATCACCATGATCAGCGTCCCCACCACCAGGGGCAGCAGGGCCAGCACCCAGGCCGACATGCGGATCTCGGAGGACAGCGCATGCAGTTCGCGCTCGGCGGACTGGCGGTCGCGGATGTAGGCCGAGACACGCTCCAGCACCAGGTCGGCGCGGCCGCCATAGCGCACGCTCATGCGGAACACGGCGGCCAGCAGGCCGAATTCGGGCAGGCGCCAGTTGCGCTCGAGCTGGCCCATGGCCTGCCCCAGATCGGGCGAGGCACTGAGCATGGCCGCCGCCTGCTGCAGGGCATCGCCCAGCGGATCGGGGACGTTGTTCAGCGCCATCTGGAAGGCTGCATGGGGCGAGTTGCCGATGGAGATCAGCCGGACCATGTTGTCCAGGAAGCCGGGCAGCTGCTGCAGCAGCCTTTCGCGGCGCTTGGCCTGCCGCCGCCAGATGCCCAGGCCCAGAAGCACGGCATAGAGCACGGCCACCACCAGCCCTGCCGCCGCTCCTGCCTGGCTGGCAGCCAGCAGGGCCAGGACCAGGCCGGTGATGGCGAACAGGGCCAGGGTGTTGGATGAGATGCCCCAGGACTGGATGCCCAGGCGCTGGTTCAGCCATTGCACCGCGGCAGGCGCCGGCGCAGGCTGCGGCGCGGCGGGCTTGTAGACAGGCTCGGCCATGGCAAGCGCGGGCGCAATCGCCTCCCTGTGGCCTTCGACGCTGCGCTGCAGGTGCAGCTTGATCGACTGCTCATGCTCCTTGCGGCGCCCGCGCATGATCACCCACAGCGCCAGTGCCAGCAGCAGGCAGGCCAGCGCGCCGAGGATGAGGATGACGGGTGCCAGGCCTGTCATCGCACGCCTCCGCTGCCGGCCTGCTGCTGCGAGCGCCACCAGCTCAGCAGCTTGGGCGAGTGGGGCGAGATGCCCAGCGAGACCCAGTGGTCGATTTCCTGCCCGTCGCCGCCGACCTGGGGCTCGTAGCGGTACAGCTCCTGCATGGAGATCATGTTGTCGGTCATGCCCGTGACCTCGGTCAGCGACAGCAGGCGCCGGCGGCCGTTGGACAGGCGTCCGATCTGCACGATGAAGTCCACGGCATTGGCGATCTGGCGGCGCAGGCTGACCTCGCTGCCCTGGAAGCCCGCAAAGCCTGCCAGCATCTCGGCCCGGTACAGGCACTCGCGCGGCGAGCTGGCGTGGATGGTGCCCATGGAGCCGTCATGGCCGGTGTTCATGGCCTGCAGCAGCTCCAGCACTTCGCCGCCGCGCACTTCGCCGACGATGATGCGGTCGGGCCGCATGCGCAGGCTGTTGCGCAGCAGGTCGCGGATGCTGACGTGGCCCGAGCCGTCGAAGCCGCCGGGGCGGCTTTCCAGCCGCACCACATGGTTGTGGTTGAGGGCCAGCTCGGCCGTGTCCTCGATGGAGACGATGCGCTCGCTGGAGGGGATGAAGCTGGCCAGCGCGTTGAGCAGCGAGGTCTTGCCCGAGCTGGTGCCGCCGCTGACCAGGATGTTGCAGCGCGCCTGCACGGCCATCTCCAGGATGCGGCAGATGTCGTGGTTGAAGGTGCCCAGCTGCACCAGCTCGGAAGGCGTCAGCGGGTCCTTGCGGAACTTGCGGATGGAGACCGAGGGGCCGTCGATGGACAGCGGCTCGATGATGACGTTGATGCGCCCTCCATCGGGCAGGCGGGCATCGACCATGGGGCTGGATTCATCGAGACGCCGGCCCAGCGGCGCCAGGATGCGGCGCACGATGCGCAGCACATGCTCGTCGTCCTTGAAGTGCAGGGTCTCGCGCTGCAGCACGCCGCCGCGCGAGACGTAGATGTTGCCATGGCCGTTGATGAGGATGTCCTCGACCCGGGGGTCCTCCAGCAGCGGCTGCAGCGGTCCCAGACCCGTGAGTTCGCGCGTGAGGGCGCGCGCCACCTGCAGCGCCTCCTGCTCGTTGACGGGCACGGAGTGCAGGCGGATGAAGCTGTCCAGCTCCATCAGCACGAACTGCGCGATGGCAGCCTGCGACCAGCGGCCGAACTCGGCGCCCAGCTCCTCGATGCGGCTGAGCAAATGCTCGTGCGTGCGGTTCTTCAGGTCGAGGAACAGCGCGCTTTGCTCGAACTCGCTGGCCTGTGCGTCCGCCAGATGGGAATAAGCCGTGGTCGTCATGGTGCGTTCAGCTTCTTGTTCGGTGGAAGAAACGGTTCAGTCCGCGGGCGGGCGCGGCCTGATCGCCCGCATGGGCCTGGTGGTGGGTGGTGATCAGCAAGGTGGCGAGCTTGTCCACGGCCTGCACATAGGGCTCCCGCTGCAGGCGGCTGGGCAGCAGCTGGCCCTGGTTGACGGCCTGGGCCAGCTCCCGGCGGCGCTCGGGGATGGTGGCCAGCAGCGGCAGCTGCAGCTGCTTGGCGATCTGCTGGGCCTCCAGTTCGAGCTGGCTGTCGTGCCGGCTGACGATGAGGTGCATGCGTTCGCGCTCGATCTTTTGCTCGTCCAGCTGCCGCAGCAGTTCGGTGGTGGAGACCACGCTGGCCACGCTCTGGTCGCAGACCACCCAGACCTGGCTGGCGCGCAGCGCCACGCGCATGGCCAGGTGGGTGGGGACGACGGCGCCCAGGTCGGCAATCACGTGGCGGAAGTACTGGCGCAGGCGCAGCAGCAGGGCATCGACGTCGGCATACGAGACATCGCGCAGGCGGCTGGACTGGCGCGGCAGCGTGAGCATGCGCAGGCCGCTTTCGTGGCGTGACAGGCCGGTGGAGGCCAGGCGCCGGTCGAAGCGGCGCAGGTTGTTGACGGCCTCGATGAAGTCGAAGTCGCTTTGCGTTCCCATGTACAGGGAGCAGTCGCCGCTGGGATTGCCCAGGTCGATGAGCAGGCCGTCCAGCGTTTCGTTGCTGATTTCGCTGGCGCTGATTTCCTTGCCCTCGATCCGGCCGTGCAGGCGCTTTTGCAGATACCAGGCCAGGTGCGAGACCAGCAGGCTGCTGCCCAGGCCCGCGCGTGCGGACAGGATGGCCGTCAGCGGCGCGCTGGGCGCGCTGGACTGCGGTGCCGGCATGCGCTTGATCAGCTCGCGCACGGTCTGCAGCGCGGTCTGCACGGGCGCGTCCACGTCCAGGAAATCCTGCACGCCGGCACGCAGGGCGGCCAGCATGCACTGCGGGTACTTGGTGCGGCCCACGGCCACGCAGGGCAGGTGGGGGTGGGAGATGTGCAGTTGGGAGGCCAGATGGGCGGCCTCGTCGGTGGACAGCGGGTCGAAATGCACAAAGATGGCATGCGGCATGAAGCGCTGTACCTGCTCCGTGATGTTGTCCTGGAAGCGCGCCACGTGCAGCCGTGTGCCGTCCAGCATGCGCTGCATCCAGGACTGGGCCAGCGCGCTTTCGGGCGTGCCGGCATGGATGAACAGCAGCTCCATCTCCAGCACATCGTCGAGCGGCTGTGGCGGCTGGCGCAGCGCGGCAGTCGATGCAGCGGCGGACGCCGCTGCGGCATGGGGCGGCGCCATCCTGTCCGGTGGCGCCTTGTCCAGCAGCGCCTTGTCCAGCAGCGCTTTTTCCTGGGCCATCGCGTCGGTGGCGGGCTGCAGCTTGCCGGCCAGCGAGGTCGAGGAACGCAGACCCAGCAATGTCTCCAGCGAGGTGGGTGAGCCGATGGCCGGCGAGCCTGTGGCGTCCACAGGCGAATCGGTTGCGGTGGGCTTGCTTGTCATGTCGTCAGTACGAGAAACCGGGTACGGCGGTGTCTTGGTTCATTCCGCCGGCGAGGTAGGGCAGCCAGACCTTGCCGGCGTTGCGCTGCTCGGAGCGCGCGCCCGGCAGCAGGGCTTCGAGGTTGGTGCTGGCGGGCAGCGGGTGGACCAGGCGCGGGGTGACGATGATCACCAGCTCGGTCTCTTCCTGCGTGTAGTTGAGGTTCTTGAAGAAGGTGCCCAGGATGGGCAGGTCGCCCAGCACGGGCACCTTGCTGACGTTGGAGGTGGTGGCGCGGCTGACCAGCCCGCCGATGACGAAGCTCTCGCCATCGGCCAGCTCCACCGAGGTGTCGGCGCGGCGCGTGCGGATGGCGGGCACGGTGACGCCGCTGATGGTCACGCCGCTGTTGAAGTCCAGGTCGCTGGCCTCGGGCGAGACCTTCAGGGCGATGCGCTCGTCCGACAGGATGGTGGGCGTCAGCTGCAGCTTGATGCCGAACTCCTTGTACTGGATGGCAATGTTGCCGTCGCGCGCAGGCACGGGAATCGGCAGCTCGCCGCCGGCCAGGAAGCTGGCGTTCTGGCCGGTCTGTGCCAGCAGGGTCGGCCGGGCCAGCACGCGGGCCATGCCGTTGCCCTCGAGGATGCTCAGCTGCGTGACGATGCCGGCGCCACTGAAGGCCTTGCCGAAGGTCATCACCAGGCTCATGGCGCTGGCAATGGCCGAGGAGGTGTTGTTGGACACGCTGCCCGATCCCGTGTTGCCCGAGCCCGTGCCGCCCGACCCGGTATTGCCCGTTCCCGTGCCCGTGCCGTTGGTATTGGTGCTGATGCTGCCGACCACGCCGGGGCTGAAGCTGCCGAAGCTGAAGCCCTGGTTGTTGCGCCCGCCGCTGTAGATATTGACGCCTACGCGCTTCATGGCGGATTTCTTGAACTCCACCACCTGCACGTCCACCTGCACGGTGTTGCTCCTGACATCGATCTGCGCGTTGTCCACCAGCGGCGTCTGGGCGGGCGCGCCCAGGCGCAGTTCGGCCACGGCCTGGGCATGCTCGGGGACCGAGGCCAGCCGCTTTTCCAGCAGCAGGTGCTGGCCTCTGACCTGAACCTCCCAGCGCTGGGGAACGCCGCCCTTGCGGGGCCACACCACCAAGCTGGTGCTGCCCTGGGCCTTGGGCGTGAGCAGCAGCTCGGTTCCGCCGGAGCCGGAGCCGGCACTGGCGCCGGAGCCCGGCGTGGCGCGCAGCAGTTTCACATCCAGCACATTGGGGTCGCCCACGGCGATGCGGACCGGGGCGTCGGCCAGCGCCATCAGGTGCTGGCGCCCGGCCACCAGCTGCAGGGATTCGCCAGGAAGCATGTCGCCGGCACCAGGGTTGGCCATGCCCTGGCCGGCAGCGGTGTCCGCTGGGGCAGACACCGCTGGCGTCAAGGCCAGCAAGGCCATGCTGCCGCACAGCGTCCAGACCGCCCTCTGCAGCGGCGTGGCCCCGGCCGTCGAGATGTTCTTGCACTTCATGGCATCTCCCTCTTGTTGTGTGTTGTCAGTAGTTCACCATCTGCACGGCCGCTCCGTTGTGCAGCTCCACCGTGCGTTCGCGCGGGGCCCGCTGCGGCTGCGGCCGCACGGCGGGCGCGAGGGCCGTCATGGGCTGCGCGGCCGGCTTGCGGATGTTCCTGGCGTCGGCGCCGGTGGCCAGGTCCTGCATGCGCAGGCCGGCGAAGGCGCGGTCTGCACCCTCCAGCGTCTGGTCCTTCCTGAGGCGGCCGGCCACCGGCTGCAGCGCGCCGGGCAGGGCGGCGAAGAGCTTGGGATCGGGTACGGACAGGTCGTCGGGGTTGCGCAGGGCCAGGGTGAGCTGGCCGAATTTCTCGGCCAGCGTGAGGCGCTCCACATCGTCCAGCGGCACGGCCAGCACGGCCGATTGCACGTTCTCCGGGCGCTGGCCTGCCTGATCGCCGGCGCTGGCGCGGCGCAGCGGCGAGCCTGACGACTCCTTGTCCTGCTGTGCCTGGCGCTGGGCCGCCGACAGGGGCGGGCGCTCGACGCTGCCGGCGCCATAGGCCAGCACGCGGCTGCGCGCCAGCAGCAGCCGGGTCTGCGCGTCCACGGGCGCCTGGTCGGACTTGCCGTCCAGCGTGAAGTAGACATCCACAAAATCACCGGGGCGCACATGGTGGCCTGCGGCCATCTGCTCCCGGATGGCAATCGCAACGGCCCGCTGGCCCGGCTCCAGTTGCAGCGCCAGGCCGCTGAGCAGTTGCTGCTCGAACAGCGGGGTGCCCGGTGTGAGCGGCATCAGCGTGGTGCGGCCCAGCACGTCGTCGGTTGCGGCAAAGCTGCCCGGCACGGGGGCAGGCAGCTGGGCCAGCTTCACATCGTCGCTGCCGATGCGCTGGCCTGCGGCAATGGCCTGGGCCACGACCACGACGGCGTGCAGCTGGGCCGGTTCGGGGGCCGGCTGCGACGAGGCCGCGGGGGAGGGGGCAGCCACGGGGCGTGCGGGCTGGCTGCCCAGCATCCAGGCAAGGCCCGCAAGCACGATGGCAAGCCCCACCAGCAGTCCGGCAAGAATCTTGGTGAGGTTCATGGCTGGGACTCCTGGTGCAAGTGCGTTGCGACGGTGTTCAGGGCCGGGGGCTGCCCTGGCGCTTTCCTGCCATGGCGGAGAAGCTCCTCCAGGGCAGGAAAGCGTCCAGGCAGCGCACGGCCATGGCGTGTGGCGGAGCCGGTCCATGGACGGCGTGGAGGCAGGCAGGTGACAGGCATGGGCATCTCCGGTTCAGACAAGTGGCTGGCTGTGGCGCCAGGCCAGGGCGATGGCCGCAATGGCCATGTAGCCGGCATAGGGGATGGAGCGCTGGGGCTGGCGCGGTCCATCGGTGGCGCCTGCGGGCCGGGGCGTCGCGCCCAGGGGCGCCAGGCGGGCAGTCCAGGACAGGGCCGCGCTGGACAGTGGCAGCCGTGCCTGCAGCCACAGCCCGGTGGGGCTGTCCCGAAGGTGGCGCAGCGACAGAACCAGTACACCGTGCAGGCCGGCCAGCAGGCTGCCGCCGGTCCAGATCAGCAGCAGGTCGAAGCCCCACCCGAACCACAGCCCCGCGACCGCGCCGAACTTGACGTCGCCCGCACCCATCCAGCGCAGTGCATAGAAAGGAAGCAGTACGGCAAACCCCGCCAGCATGCCGGCCAGCGCGTTCCAGGCCGAGACCTGGAACGGCTGGGCCCCACTGGCCAGTGCGCCAGCGCCTGTGGCCAGGCCGAGCAGCACCATCCAGTTGCGCACGCGGCGGATGCGCAGATCCATGGCCGCAATCGTTGCGAGCCATGTGATGCAGACGCATAGCCATAGCGAGGTCGGCTCCATCTTCAGGGCGCAAGACCTGTGAGCTTGGTGGCCAACCGGTTGAACAGTCCGTTCAGATCGGTGCCCAGCGCGGTGGCGCCCACGACGATCCCCACGGCAATCAGCCCGGCAATCAGTCCGTACTCGATGGCGGTGGCGCCTTCCTCGTCTTTCCAGAAGTTCTTGATCGTTTCGGTCATGTCATGGTCCTTTCGGTTTGCAAGTTGCCTCGGGGCCGGTGGCCGGCATGGCGATCGCGCATCGGGCCGACCCCTTGCGGGCCCACTCGGATCGCGCCGGAGCCGGCGCTCAGGGCGTGAAGCCGGTGAGCTTGGTGGCGATCCGTGTGAACAGGCCGTTCAGATTGGTGCCCAGCGCAGTGGCGCCCACCACGATCCCCACGGCGATGAGGCCGGCGATCAAGCCGTACTCGATGGCGGTGGCGCCTTCCTCGTCTTTCCAGAAGTTCTTGATGATGTCGGTCATGGCATCGTCCTTTCGGTTGCAAAAGCCCATCGTTGTCGATGGCAGCGGCTGGCGATGGGCCCAAGCCGGCCGCTGCACGGGAACCCCTGCTTCCCACTTCACCACTGCTGTCGCGCGGCGGTGGTTTGAAAAGCGTCTGAAATGGGGCGCAACTGCTGCTCAAGGCGCAGCTGGATTCGTTGGGGCATGGCGCTGGCGGACAGGGTGGCCACGGCAGCGTCCATGGGGTCGGGGCGGGTGCGCGAGGGGGCCTGGCCGGGAGTCATGCCGGGCACCGTGCCGGGCGAGGGGTCCGGCGTGCCGCCACCTGCTGGAATGGGTTTTTGCGTGCTGAACAGCGCGCTCAGCCATTGGTCGGGCGGGTCCTGCGGCAGCAGGCGGCCGGTGGTGCGCGCCAGGCGCAGTTCGTTGATGCGCTGGTCGTAGATGGCGTCGGCCTCGTCCAGCAGCAGGCGCTGCATGTCCAGCTGGGCGTCCAGCACCTGGGCCAGGCTGCCGCGGCCGACTTCGAGCAGGCGCCGACGGCCCTCGAAGGCGGCGCGCGCCTCGCGCACGGCGTCGGCCAGCTGGCTTTCGCGCTGGCGGCCGGACTGGGTGCGGCCCCAGGCGGCGGAGGCGGTCTCGCGCACCTGGCGGCGCACGGTTTCCTGTTGCGCTTCCTGGGCCTGCAGTTCGTTGATGGCCTTGAGGATGCGGTCGCGCAGCTCGAAGCCGTTGCCGAAGTTCCAGCTCAGCTCCACGCCGTAGCGCGTGCCCTCGGCATAGAGCACGCCGCTGGGGTCGCGCGTGTGGGCCACCACGGCGGCCAGGGTGGGAAAGCGCTGGGATTTGCTGCGGTCGACTTCGGCGCGGGCCTTCTCGATCTGCTGCTGCATTTCCTGCAGCTCGGGGCTGACGGCTTCGGACGCCTGCAGGGCCGAGTCTTCGCTGGCCGGCATCCATTGCTCGGGCACATTGAGCTGGGGCAGCCAGCCGGCCTGGGGCGTGAAGCCGAAGTAGCGCGTGAAGCGGGCCAGCGCATCCATGCGCTGCGACTCCAGCGCATGCTGCTGGGCCAGGGCGCCGGCCTGGCGCGAGGCGGCCTGGCGCAGGTCGTTGCGGCCCACGGCGCCCAGTTCGGCGCGGCGCTCCTCGATGCGCGCGAGCTGGCCGATGATGCGTGCCGACTCGGCCGCCACGCGCGCCTTGTCCTCGAAGCGGTGCAGCTCCAGCAGGGCGGTCAGTGCCTCCAGCAGCACGTTCTGGCGCGTGCCGTAGAGCACGCTGCCCTGGGCCGCCTCCTGCGATTCGGCCGAGCGGATGCCCGCGCCGATGGCTCCGCCATCGAGCAGGGCCATGCGCACTTCGGCATTGACGGCGGTGTACGACTCGCGGCCCCGGCGGAGCTTGGCATCGCCCGTGTTGGTGCCCACCTTGAAGGTGGGCCAGCGCGCGCCGCGCGCGGTGTTCACGTCATGCCCGGCCGATTCCAGCGCGGCGCGCGCCTTGCGCACGTCGGGGTATTCGTCGAGCAGGGCGTAGAGGGCATCGAGCAGGCGGCGCTGCCCGCTGTCGCTGGCCAGGGTGCCGGGCGTGAGCTGCTGGGCCAGGCGCAGGACCACGGCGTCGGGTACCGGGACGGATGCGGGTTCGGGTGAAGGTGCGGGTGCGTGAGCGTGAGCGGAGTCCGCCGCAGCCGTGGTGGCCAGGTCCGGTTCCTCGGCCGCCATGGGCGCGGCCTCAGCCTGCAGCGCCTGCAGGGCCGATACGCAGCAGGCAGCGGCCAGCAGCTGGCGCAGCCGGGCGTGCCAGCCTGTGGTGGGAGTGGACGGGCGGCCTTGCATCAGGGCTCCCGGAAGGCTTCGCTCTGGATGCGCAGCACGGGCCGCAGCAAGTACCAGATAAAGGGTTCGTGGCCCAGCAGCAGGTCGAGCTCGGCCTGCATGCCGGTGGTGATGCGGTTGTCGGTGCGGCCCACCCAGGGCTGCTCCAGGCTGGCCTGGATGCGGAAGTACGAGGGCGAGTCGGCCAGGTTGGGGTCGCGGTCGGCATCGGCGGCCACCAGGGTGACCTGGCCGGGCACCGAGCCGTAGCGCAGGAAATCGTAGGCCGAGATCTTCACCCGGGTGGGCTGGCCGGTGCGCACGTAGCCACGGTCGGCGGGGCTCAGGCGTGCTTCGACGATGACCTCGTCCTTGTCGGGCACGACTTCGAGGATGGGCTCGCCTGGCTTGACCACCCAGCCTGCACCCGAGCTGCGCAGTCCCTTGACGAAGCCGCTGGTGGGCGCCAGCACGGCGGTGCGCGTGCGCTGGGTCCGGGCGCGCACCAGGTCTTCGTTGAGGCTGGCCAGCTCGCGTTCGGTCTGGGCCAGTTCGTCGGAGGCGCGGCGGCGGAAGGCGCCCTGGGTCTCCTGCAGCTTGGCCTGGGCCTGCTCGATCTTGGCGCGGTTGCTGAACAGCGTCTGGCGCGATGCCGCCAGCTCGGCGCGGACCTGCTCCAGCGCCCGCTGCTTGTCCAGCACTTCCAGCTGGCCGATCAGCTGCTCGGCGGCGAGCTGCCCGGCAATGGAGGCTTCCTGCTGGTGCAGGCGCAGATTGGTCTCCAGCCCCTCGATGCGGGCCTGGACCTGGGCCACGTCGCCGCGCGCCTGCTGCAGCTGGGCCTGGGCCGCGGCAATGCTGCCCTGGTGTTCCAGCGCGCGGGCCGAGAAGGCGCCCAGCTCGGCCTGGACCACCTGCGGGTCCAGGTCGGCCGGGAAACTGGTGCGCTGCAGCGGCCTGCCCTGGCTTTCCGCGCCCAGCCGTACCTTGACCGCCTGGGCCGTGGCCATGCGCGCCGTGAGCTGTTCGAGGTTGAGGCTGTTGCCGCCCAGGTCGATCTCCAGCAGGGGCTGGCCCTGGGTCACGGCCTGGCCTTCGCGCACATGGACGGCGGTGACGATGCCGCCTTCCAGATGCTGCACGGTCTGCACGCGGTCGGAGGGGATGACCTGGCCGCTGGCCACCACCACGTTCTCCACGGGATAGAACAGGCCGGTGATCACCAGCGCGGTGACCGGGATGGCGAGCAGCCACTTGCCGCGCGCCAGGCCTGCCCAGCGCGATACGGGGGGCGTTGCGGGTGGCGTTGCGCCGGATGCATCCGCGCCGGCCCCGGCCGACCCGGCCTCGAGCGGGCGGGATGGCTGGTGCGACTGGCGCAGCACCAGGGGCAGATCGTCGTAGCGGCCGGCTCTCATGAGGCAAGCTCCGGCGCCACGGCGGGCTGGTCGGGGTGCGGGGCCTTGTCGGCGGGTGCGGGGGCCGCTGCGGGCACGGCGGCCTCGCGTGCCGTGCCGAACAGCTGGGGCAGCAGTTGCTGGGGCGAGCCATGCTCGATGCCGCCATCGCCGCGCACATGGTAGAGGTGCTGGGCCATGGAGGCCACGCGCAGCGAGTGCGTGACGACGATGACCGTGTGCTTGAGCGCAATCTGCCGCAGTGTCTGCAGCAGGGCGGTTTCGCTCTCGAAATCCAGGTCGTTGCTGGGCTCGTCCAGGATCAGCACGGAGGGGTTGCGCAGGAACAGCTGGGCCAGGGCCAGCTTGCGCAGCTCGCCCGCCGACAGGCCCGCGCCGCCTTCGCCCAGCACCGTCTGGTAGCCCTGGGGCAGGCGGCTGATGAAGCCATGCGCGCCCGAGATCTGGCAGGCGGTGACGATCTTGTGGTCGTCGGCATCGGGGTTGACCATGCGCAGCCCGTCCACGATGGGGCCGCTGAACCAGTACACCTGCTGGGCCAGGCAGCCTATCCAGCGGCCCAGCTCGGCGCGCGGGAACTGGGCCATGTCGTATTCATCGATGAAGATGCGGCCCTGCGTGGGCTGGTAGAGCCCTGCCAGCAGCTTGGCCAGGGTGGACTTGCCGGCGCCGTTGCGCCCCACGATGGCGTGCAGCCCGCCGGGGCCGATCTCCAGCGAGGCCTGCTCCAGCGCCACATGGCCGCCCGGGTAATGGAAGCTGGCCTGGTCCAGGCGCAGCCGGCCCTGGGGACGCGGCAGGTCCACGGTCTCGGCCGTGATTTCGACGGGCTCCTCCAGCACGGACTGCAGGCGGCGTGCGGCCTCGTTGGCCTGGGCCAGCGAGCGCCAGTTGCTGGCCAGCTGCGAGATGGGGCCCAGCGCCTTGCCCGACAGCAGGTTCACGGCCATCAGGCTGCCGATGCTCATCCACTGCGCATTGATGGCAATGGCACCCACGGTGATCACCGCGATGGAGAACAGCGTCAGCAGCACGGTGCTGGCTTCGCGCGCGTTTTCCATCTCGCCGTTCTTGCCGAAGCTCTCGGCCAGCCAGCGGTCATAGCCGTTTTGCCAGTTCTGGCGCGCGGCGGCGTCGTAGCCCAGCACCTTCAGCGTGGCGCGGGCGTTGCAGACTTCGGCCGTGCCCCGGTCCAGCATGCGGGCCTGGGCGATTTCCTCCACGCGGCCGCTGCGCACCTCGTCGGCCCACCACCAGGCCAGCACGCCCATGATGAGCATGGCCACCAGGATCACCGGCAGCACGGGCCAGGCAATGATGCCGATGACCACCAGGGCCAGCAGGGCCATGGGCAGGTCCAGCAGCGAGGTCGCCAGGCCCCCGGACATGCCCGAGCGCATGGCGCTCACGTCGCGGAACAGCTGCAGCCACTGGCTGGAAGAGCGCTGCTCCAGCGCGGCCAGCGGGTGGCGCAGCATGGAATGCATCAGCGCCTGGGAGACATCGCGGTCGATCATGGCGCCGGCTTCGCGCAGGGCGCGGGCGCGCCGGCGGCGCAGCCACCATTCCAGGCCCAGGAAGCACAGCACGCCGGCCACCATGGCCGTGAGCGTGGCCGTGCCGCCGCGTGCAATGACGCGGTTGTAGACCTGCAGCAGGAAGATGGATGGCAACAGGCCCAGCACACTGATGGGCAGGGACAGCCACGCGGCACGGCGCAGCTGGTGAGCGGCCCGGTCGAAGGACTCGGCGATGGCAGTTGCAAAAGCCCCCACCGTCTCCGTTCCCGACGGCATCGCCGTGGCCTTGGCCAACTGGCGGGGAAGAAGGTATCGGATCATGTTCTGATGGGCTTAGTAAACGTCTTTACAAAATGTAAAGGCGCTCGTTTCCCAAATACTGTAGCGAGTTATATACAGTCCTCTATAAGTTTTATTCAATCAATAATGCATGTTCATTTGATTTTGATGTGGATCAAAGCGGATGGCGGGGCTGGATGCTATTAGGTGGGCCCCGTGTCCACTGAAACTGTCTCGTATGGCATCTGCGGCCAGGGCCAGATTGGTAGTGGCGCGGCCTGCCAACAAAACCGTGTCGCCTTTATGGGTTGTGCGAAGAAGTGAACAGATCAATTGATTGAGATCGTCATACCAATTGACGTGCAGAAGATCTGCCAGCGCCGCCGCCAGCTGCCGCAGCGGCTCGCCGTACAGCAGCACGCGCCGGGCCTGGGCCGCGCGCACCAGCGGCTCCAGCGCCAGCTGTGCAGTGTCCATGCTGACCTGGCCCGGCTGTATGCCGGCCAGCACGATCAGCCTGCGGCTGACATGGGGGGCGTGCTCCTGCAGCTGGGAAAAAGCAGCATGCATGGACAGTAAGTGGTTGCTCAGGCTATGGTCCAGCAGGCAGATCCCACTGGGCAGCAGCTGCGGCTGGCCGGCGCCGATCAGCGGCCGCCAGTGCGCGAGCGAGGCCTGGACCTGTGCAGGCGCATAGCCCAGCGCATGCATGGCGGCCAGCGCGGCCTGAGCATTGCGGGCCATGTGGTGGCCATCCGATTGCAGGGAAATCCCGAGGCGCCGGTTGTCTATGCTTATTTGCAGATTTCCATTGTGAAACCCCATTTCACGGACCTGCGCATTGGAATGCGGACCGAAGGTGATGAGACGCATTCCCATGCGTTGGGCATTCTCAATAATGCACGGGTTTTCACCTATGTCTTGTTCGATCACCAATGCACTGCCTTTGTGCATGTGCTGCATGGCTTCCACGACTTCCTGCAGCGCCTCGTATTTGCGGCAGGCGGACAGACCGGCCGGTCCGCACTGCTCGGAATCACCAGTACTGGGGATGTCATTAATTGAAAGATTAGTAATAACCAGAATGTCTGGATCAATCAGCGGCAGATCTCCACGCAGTGCCTGCAATGGCAGCTCCAGCAGGGCGCAGGGCGCTGCCTCGCTCCAGTTGATCATCTGCAGCGCCGTGCCCTGGGACAGCAGGGCGTCGCCCCGTGCATCGCCGCCGTCCTGCAGGCATTGGCGCAGCATGCCCAGGGTGGATGTCTTGCCCACGCAGCCGCTGACCGCGATCACGGGCGCCTGGATGCGGCGCCGGGCGGCCTGCGCCAGGCTGCGCAATCCTTCCTGTATGTCGGGCACATGCAGCACGGGCACGCCATGGTGCAGCAGGCCCTGCGGGCTGCTGCTGATCAGGGCCGAGGCCCGCAGCGTGGGAAGCGCGGCGGCCTGCACGCCCAGGGCCATGCCGGCACGCCGCACCAGCACGGCGGCGCCGGGCTGATGGTGCAGGCGGCTGGCGTCCAGCCCCGCGCAGCAGGTGCCGGTACCTCTGCCTTGCGCTGACGGGGCATCCAGCCAGCGTCCGTTCATCAGCTCGGCCAGTGCAGGGCCTTCCCAGGACATGGACGGGTACAGGGTCCCGGCCGCGGGCGAGAAAGCCGGCCGGCCCGCGGCCTCGCCGTCGCGCGCCCCCGGCAAGCAGGCCCTGGCAGGGCTGCCGTCCGCATCCGGGCCATTGCCGGCCTGCGCAGGCACGGCCTCGCCTTCGCCTTCGCCTTCGGTTTCGTGCTCCGGTTCGGTTTCGGCCACGGCGTGGCTGGCAGCCGAACGCAGTGCCTGGGCCAGCGCGTCCAGCAGCTCCAGGCCGGCCAGGCTGGATGCCAGCAGCCAGGCGATTTCGCGCGGGGACTGCAGCACCTGGCGCAGGCTGGCGTCGGCAAAGGCGGCATGGCGGCGCCGGGCGGGCGGCAGGTACAGCGCCTGTTCCGGCCAGATGGCGCGCTGGGCCAGGGCCTGCAGATGGCGCTGCAGGCCGATCTGCCACTGGCGCAGCAGGTCCGTGGGCTGTGGCTCCAGGCCAGCGTCGAGCTGCAGGCTTTCGACCAGTGCAATGCCTATCCAGCGAGCGCAGGGGTCGTCGGCCTGCCCGCCAGGGCGGTCATCGGGGCCGCCGGGCATGTGCAGCAGCGGCGGCAGCGCGGCCTGCAGGAAGGCGGCGGGCAGGACGGCCGTCTCGGGCAGGGCGCTGCGCGCCGCACGCAGCGTGGGGCTGTCGCTGGTGGGCGGGCGGGAGCTGGCATAGGCATGCATGGCCAGTTCGGCCCAGCTCAGCAGGGGCTGGCCGCTGCGGGATGCATCGGCGTGGGCCGCAGCCTCGGCCTTGGTGGCGCTGGCCGACGCGGCCGCGGTGGACAGCAGGCTTTCCGCCAGCGGGTCCATCAGCGCCGGAATGCGGGCGCGGGCCTGGCTGTCGGCCCCCGGCCCCAGCACAAAACTGTTGCGCAGGTGGCGGGCCAGCACCAGCATGGCCAGCGCGCCGGACAGGCAGTCGCCGGGCAGCGGCTGCAGCCGCTGCTCCACGTGGCCCATGGCCAGCGCAATGGCCTGCGCCAGTGCGGCGCTGCCCGCATGGCGCTGGGCCTGCAGCAGGGCGTAGGTCACGCCCAGGTGGTCGCACACGTCTTCGCAACCGGGCCAGCTCCCTTCCTTGCCCTGTTGCGCCAGCAGCTGCTGGACCGCGGCGTGCACGGGCACGAGGTGTGGCCACAGGCGCTGCTGCGGCGGGTCGGTTCGCGGCACGGCCAAGGCGGGATGCTCACCGCTGATGTACATGCCGCGCAGGTGCAGCAGCAGGCAGGGGGGATGCAGGGGGCGTGGGAGGGGGGGCTCATCATCGGGTGCGTCGGCAGCCCCACCCTGGGGCGGATCGGGCAGCAAGGGGTGCAGCAACTGCGCGCGCTCCAGGCTGGCATCGGCCAGGGCAAGGGAGCGCAGGGGCATCTCGGTCCAGGCACGGCAATCGGGCAGGGGACTGTCCGCCTCCAGGGGTGTGATGTCCTGGACCCAGTCGATGCGCAGATCGACCTCATCGCGCTTGCGGGCCCAGGCCCACTGGCGCACGCGGGTCGCCCCCTCGCGCCAGGCGGCCTCCAGCGTGGTGGCGCGTACATGGAAGACGGAGGCGGCCTTGTTCTCGGCCGCCACCGTGAAGAAAAGAATGCAGCCGGGGTAGGGCTCGGGCAGCAACACCATGTGCCGTGCCAGGTACTCCAGGCCATTTGCCAATTGCTGCGACAACATGCTCTCGGCCTCGGTCAAGGTCAGTGGGAGGCTGCGCTTCCCGTGGGGACGGGACGCCGGGCTGCGGTGCGCTGACCGCGTACGGATCTGTTCTTTCATGGCGGCCCGGCGGCAGGCGAGTGCGGAGCGCGGCGGCTCAGCGGTAGTCGAATTCCACGCGCCGGTTGCGCTGGTGGGCGTCTTCGCTCGTGCCTTCGTCGGCCAGCCGCTCCTTGCCGTAGCTGACGGACTCCACGCGGGCCGGATTCACGCCCAGCAGCTGCAGGCTGTTGCGCACCGCGTCGGCACGTTTTTGGCCGAGCGCCAGGTTGTATTCGATGCCGCCGCGCCTGTCCGTATGGCCGCGCAGCATCACCGAGCGGCCGGGATTGCTGCGCAGCCACTGCGCATGGCTTTCCACGATGGCCCGGTCGCTGCTGCGGATGGTGTAGGCGTCAAAGTCGAAGTAGACGATGTGGGCGACATTGGCGGGACCGCGCTGGTCGGCCTGGCTCGTGGCCACCACGGGTGCGACGCCGGAGCTGGCCGGCGCAGGCGCCGGGGCCTTGCCGAAGGCGTAGTGGTGTTCGGAACGCTGCGTGCTGGTGGTGGCGGTGGAACCGCAGGCGGCCAGGCCTGCGGCCAGCAGCACGATGGTGCACAGCCTGAGAGTGTGTGACATGGAAAATCTCCTGGGACGTGCGCCGCCACCGCGAGGCGGCGGCGCAGGGAAGGAATGCGGCGCCCGCAGGCGCCGCTGCAGCTCACAGCAGGGCGTTGTGGTGCAACTGCTGCGTCAACACGCTGGCTGCTGCATCGGCCGTGCTGCTGGCATGGCTGCTGATGGAGGTGGCAATCGGATCCAGCTCGGCCGCAGAGGCCGTTGCCGCTTGCGAAGTGCCGCCCAGAAGGCCTCCGAGCAGTCCGCCACCGGACGATCCCCCCAGCAGCCCGCCCAGCAGGCCACCGCCACTGCTGCCGCCACCCAGCAGTCCGCTGACGATGCCGTTGTCGCCGACGACCGTGTTGACCACACCGCTGACGATGCCGTTGTCGCCGGCCACTGTGTCGAGCACGCCGCTGACGATGCCGTTGTCGCCGGCCACCGTGTCCAGCACGCCGCTGACGACGCCGTTGTCACCGGCCACGGTCTCCAGCAGGCCGCCGACCAGGCCGGT